>NZ_JBHYGG010000158.1:0-6610 GCF_051859125.1 Gemmata sp. | reverse complement strand
CCCCTCACCCGCCGCGAAGCGCGGCGACCTCTCCCCGTAGGAACGGGGCGAGGTGTTGCCCCGGGTTCTGGTGGCACAGGCCTCCGGCCTGTGTTCGCCTACACAGGCCAGAGGCCTGTGCCACCGGACCAACCGCCCCCACCTCGCCCCGTTCCTACGGGGAGAGGTCGCGACGAGTCCTCGAGTCGCGGGTGAGGGGCGGCCACTCGTTGAGTACACCAACCACGCTCCCACACCCCCCTGGCCCGACGCACAACGCCCGAGAGAACCGCCATTCCCGCGACGACCTCCAATGTGGCCTGCACCGTGTGCGGGTGCGTGTGCGACGACCTCCGCGTCACCACCGAGGGCGGCCGCGTCGTCAGCGCCGAGGGCGCCTGTGTGCTCGCGGAGCCTTGGTTCCGGTCGCAGAACGCCGACCACCCGCCCGCGGCCGAGGTCGCCGGCAGGCCCGTCGAACCCGCGGTCGCCTACGACCGCGCCGCGGAGCTGCTGCGGGCCGCGAAGTACCCGCTCATCTTCGGCCTGTCGCGCAGCACCACCGAGGGCCAGCGGGCCGCAACGGCGCTGGCCGACCGGCTCGGCGCGACCATCGACACCACCGCCAGCACCGGCCACGCGCCGTCGATCATGGCGCTCCAGCAGGTCGGCGAATCGACCTGCACGCTCGGCGAGATCAAGAACCGCGCCGACCTCGTCATCTACTGGGGCAGCGACCCGGTCACCACGCACCCGCGGCACATGGAGCGGTACGCGCTGGAGCCCCGCGGCCGATGGGTGCCGAACGGCCGCGAAGACCGGTTCCTCGTCGTCGTGGACGAGGAAGAAACCGAAACCGCGAAGCAAGCCGACCTGTTCATCCGCATCGCCCCCGGCAAGCACTGGGAGGCGCTGTGGGAATTGCGGATGCTCGTGCGCCGGGGGGCCGGTGAGGACGGCGGAGGCCGAGAGGTACGGACAGACGAGGCGAGCGGGGGACGTAAGTCCCCCGGTACGTTCTACCCACCGGGGGACTTACGTCCCCCGCTCGCCCCAGCACTGAAAGAGCTGGCCCGCCGCATGACCACCTGTCGGTGCGGGGTGGTGTTCTTCGGGACCGGCCTGACCCGCGACCGGCTCGCGCACCGCACCATCGAGGCGCTGCTCCAACTGGTCACCGACCTGAACGACCACACGCGGTTCTACGTGCGGCGGATGCGGCGGTACGGCGACGTGGCCGGGGCCGACTCGGTGCTCGCGTGGCAGACCGGGTACCCGTTCGGGGTGAACCTGAGCCGCGGGTACCCGCGGTACAACCCCGGCGAGTTCACCGGCCCCGAGATGCTGGCCCGCGGCGAGCCCGACCTGTGCCTGCTCGTCGGCAGCGAGACCGCGGCCGACTTCCCGGCGGCGGCGGTGGCGCACCTGCGGCGCGTCCCCGTCATCACCCTCGACTCGCCGGGTGTCCCCCCGGTGGTGCCCGCGGCGGTGCGGTTCACGACGGCCGTGTACGGCGTCCACCGGGTCGGCACCGCGTACCGCATGGACGAGGTGCCGGTCCCGCTGCGGGTGCTGCTGCCCACGGACTACCCGAGCGACGCCGAGGTGCTCAACGAGTTGTTGGCGCGGGTGGTGTGAGGTGAATGGCGGTGCTGGGTATCTGTAGCCGGCCTCTGTGAGGCCGGTGCTTCGGAACTCCCCAGGCCCGGCCTCACAGAGGCCGGCTACAGAACACGTACCGCATCGTTCGGGTTCAATGTGAGGCGAATACGCTGGCCGGCCGGTGCGTCTACGGTGGGTACGGTCCCTTCACTCTCTCGGGAGGTCTCGCGATGGTTCGGAATCTGCTAACGGCCGCGGTCGTGGTCGCGCTGGGCGGGCTGCTCGTGGCCGGCGACGCGAAGCCCGGCCTGAAGGTCGGCGACAAGGTGCCCGGCCCGTTCCACCCGCTGAACGTCAACGGCGAGGACGCGGGCAAGAAGGCGTGCCTGTACTGCAAGGCCGGGGACAGCCCGACCGTCGCGGTGTTCGCCCGGGACCCCGGCGACGCGGCCCTCCAGAAGCTCATCGCGATGCTCGAAGAGGCCGCCACCAAGTACAGCAAGCAGGAACTGAACACGTTCGTCGTGTTCTGCTCGGCCGAGAGCGGCCTGGAGCCCCGGCTCAAGGACGTGGCCGAGAAGGTCAAGCTGAAGCACGTCATCCTCGCGATCGACGCGCCCGAGGGCCCGGAGAAGTACAACATCGCCAAGGACGCCGACGTGACGGTCATCGTGTACAAGGACCTGCGGGTCGTGGGGAACCACACGTTCGCCAAGGGGAAGCTGGACGACAAGGCGCTGGAGGCCGTCGCGGCCGACGTCGCCAAGATCGTGAAGTAGATTGACCGAACTCACGAACCGCTCGCCGCTTTATGCCGCGAGCGGTTTTTTCCGTTTCTGCCCAATCCGCAAGCACCCCCGGGCCGCACACCGATCCTTCACGGAATCCGGAAGTCGCGTTTCCGTCACCGGTTACCGAAAGTTGCGCGACGGGGCGGCCCGCACGGCACGCCGGCTGCAATACCCGGTGCCTCTCAACCTCCCCGACGACAACCTCTCGAACGCGAACGGGCGCGAGCCCGTCGACACCGTATTGCCAGTGAGGATCGGCCCAGTGACTGCATCACCGAAGTTCGGCTTCCTGATCGACATGGACGGCGTGCTGTACCGCGGGACGGACCTGATCCCCGGGGCGGACCGGTTCATCCGCGAGCTGTGCCGCCGCGACGTCCCGTTCCGGTTCCTGACCAACAACAGCCAGCGGACCCGCCGCGACGTCGTCGCCCGGCTCAACCGCCTCGGGCTCGACGTGGGCGACGAGCACGTGTTCACCAGCGCGATGGCCACGGCCCGGTTCTTGGCCCAGCAGAAGCCCGGGGGCACGGCCTACGTGATCGGCGAGGGCGGGCTGCTCACCGCCCTGCACCAGCACGGGTACGCGGTGGTCGACCACGCCCCGGACTACGTCGTCGTCGGCGAGGGCCGCACGTTCAACCTCGAACTCGTCGAGGCCGCGGTGCGGATGATCCTCGGGGGCGCGAAGCTGATCGCGACCAACATGGACCCGAACTGCCCGACCCAGAACGGGCTCCGGCCCGGGTGCGGGGCGATGGTCGCGATGCTCGAGACGGCGACCGGGGTAAAGGCGTTCAGCGTCGGCAAGCCGAGCCCGGTGATGATGCGGGCGGCCCGCAAGGAGCTCGGGCTCACCACCGACGAGACCGCGATGATCGGCGACACGATGGAGACCGACATCCTCGGCGGCGCGCAGCTCGGGTTCCACACGGTGCTGGTGCTCAGCGGCGGGACCAAGGCCGAGGACCTCCCGCGGTACGCCTACCGGCCCGACACGGTCGTCCCGTCGATCGCGGAACTGGCCGACATGATGGACGCCTGCGGGTGGTGCCCGCCGTGGCTCGCGGGGAACGCCAAGGCCACGCCGTCGCTCATTCTTCGGCCGGGCTCCTACGACGAGGCGGCGGTGCCGACGAACGCAATGGGCGGCACCGGCTCGGGCAACATGTGACGGCCGGTTCCGCCGCGCCGGTCCGAGTCCGAGCGCCGAGCGAGGGGTGAGCGTGAACCCTCGCTCGGCGCTCGGGCTCGGACCGGACCCGTCCGGTCACCGCCGGGGCGGGGCCGGGGGGTGCGGCTGCCGAATTGGGCGAACCCTGAGCGCCAGCGAGGGAGTGCGCTTCACCCCCTCGCTGGCGCTCAGGGTTCGCCGGGCCAGCGGCCCAAATCCACAGGTACACCCGGGCCGGGTTCCCGGTGGCGTGCCGCGGGGGATTCGATAAACCTGATAGGAGTCTTTGAGTGGCTGTCGCTTCCCCGGGTCGCACTGATGGCTCAGCTCCTCGGCGTCGCGCTGACCGGCACCGGTAGCTGCCTGCCGGCCCGCGCCGTCTCCAACGACGACCTCGCGGCCGCGTTCGGGCTCGACACGTCCGACGAGTGGATCCGCACCCGCACGGGCATCCGCAGCCGCCGGTTCGCCGCGCCCGGGGAGACGTCCGCGTCGCTCGGCGCGGCCGCCGCCCGCACCGCCCTCGCCGCCGCCGGGCTCGCGCCGACCGACCTCGACCTGATCGTGTGCGCGACCGTCACCCCGGACATGATGTGCCCGGCGAACGCCTGCCTGATCCAGGCGGCCCTCGGGTGCCGGCCGGTCGCGGCGTTCGACGTGTCCGCGGCGTGCTCGGGGTTCGTCTACGCGCTCGCGACCGCCACCCAGTTCGTCCGCACCGGGGCCGCGCGGCACGCGCTGGTCGTCGGGGCCGAGGTGCTGAGCCGGGCGGTGGACCTGACCGACCGGAACTCGTGCATCCTGTTCGGCGACGGGGCCGGCGCGGCCGTGCTGTCCGCGACGCCCGACCCGAACACCGGCGTGCGGACCGTGCGCCTCTACGCCGACGGCTCGGGCCAGGAGGTGATCCAGGCCCCGAGCAAGGTGACCCCCGCGGTGCTCCCGGGCACGGCGACCCCGCTGCGGCGGGACTTCATCCGCCTCAACGGCCGCGAGGTGTACCGGTTCGCGGTCACGCGGATGGTCGAGCTGATCCGGCTCGCCGAGGCCGACTGCCGCGAGCTGGGGGTGCCGGGCATCGACCTGCTGGTCCCGCACCAGGTGAACCAGCGGATCATCGACGCGGCCCTGGCCGACACCGGGTTCCCGGCCGACCGCGTCGTGGTGAACCTGGACCGGTACGGGAACACGTCGGCCGCGAGCGTGCCGATCGCGCTCGACGAGGCGCTCCGCACCGGCCGGTGCAAGCGCGGCGACACGGTGCTGCTGGTCGCGTTCGGCGGCGGCCTGACGTGGAGCAGCGCCGTCGTCACGCTGTGACGTCACCCCTCGTCGCCCGCCTCGCGGAACCGCTCGCGGGCGTCGCCCTCGACGAACTGCCGCACCCGCACGTCCCCGGCCGTCGCGAGCCCGTCGGGCGGGCCGTCGTAGAGCACCTGCGACGCGCCCGGTTCGAGCCGCGAGAGCGGGTACAGCATCACCACCCGGTCGGCGCACTTGTGAACGGTCCGCATCTCGTGCGTCACGATCACGCTCGTCACCGGCCGCCGCACGCGGGTTTGGAGGATCAACTCGTTGATCACGTCCGTCATGATCGGGTCGAGCCCGGTCGTCGGCTCGTCGTAGAGCATCACGTCCGGGTCGAGCGCGAGCGCCCGCGCGAGGCCGACGCGCTTCCGCATCCCGCCCGACAGCTCCGCCGGCATCTTCCGCTCGACGGTCGGCGGCAGCCCGACCTCGGTGATGCGGTCGCGGACCCGAGCGGCGATCTCGTCCTCGGGGAGTTCGGCCTTGGCCCGCAGCCCGAACGCGACGTTGTCGAACACCGTGAGGCTGTCGAACAGCGCCGCCTGCTGGAACAGGAACCCCATGCGGAGCCGCAGCTTCGTCAGGTCCTGCTCGGAGAGCGCGTGGAGCGCCGTGCCCTCGAAGAACACCTCGCCGACGGTCGGCTTCAGGAGCGCGACGAGGAGCTTGAGCAGCACCGTCTTCCCGCACCCGCTCTCGCCGATCACGCACACCGTCTGGTGCGGCCGGACGGCGAGGGTGACCCCGGACAGCACCTGTTGCGCGCCGAACCGCACGCCCACGTCCCGCAGTTCGATCACGTTCGCGTCGGTCATCTGAACCTTTCGCACGCCGCTGGTGCGGTTCAGTGTAGCGGGGCTCCAGGGTGGGCGACTCGCTCCGCGAGTCGCCCCCCGGCGCACCGACCCGCACCGGAGGGCCCCAACCCGCCGCCGGTGTCACTCGCGGAGCGCGTGGCCTACTCTGTCCCCTCACGCCCTTGCCGTTGGTCACCCGCGGGTCGACAATGCCCACGCCCCGGCACCCCGCCGGACCGCTGCCCCGCCCGACCCGTTCCCGCACCCCGTTCCCGGAGACTCGCATGCTGCGCTTCGCCGCCCGGGCCGTCGCCGTCGCGACCGCCGTGGCCATCGCCGCCTCGTCCGCGCCCGCCGACGACTCGACCCTGAAGGTCAAGGTCGGGGACAAGTTCCCCGTGGTCGCCCTCGAGGCTGCCCAGATCGAGAAGCTGGGCCTGAAGGACGCCAAGACCGTCTCGATCGCCGACCTCAAGGGCAAGACGGTGGTGATCTTCTTCTACCCGAAGGCGCTCACCAAGGGCTGCACGGTCGAGTCGTGCGGGTTCCGCGACGCGCTCGCGTCGGCCGACTTCCCGAAGGACGTGGTGATCCTCGGCGCGAGCGCCGACGACGTGCCGCTCCAGCAGAAGTTCATCGAGAAGGAGAAGCTCACGTACCCGCTCCTGGCCGACAAGGAGATGAAGCTGACCAAGGAGCTGGGGATCGTGTCGCCGAAGAACGACAAGGTGACGCAGCGGGTGACGTTCGTTGTCGACAAGGAGGGGAAGATCGCCAAGATCTACGACACGGTGAACCCGGCGACCCACCCCAAGGAAGTCGTCGAGTTTCTGAAGCGCCAGAAGTGACCGGCAACCGCTCGACCGCGACCAGCGGGAGCGCCCGCGAGTTGAACCAGCGGCCCGGCGAACCCTGAGCGCCAGCGAGGGGGTGGACGTCCACCCCCTCGCTGGCGCTCA
>NZ_JBHYGG010000157.1:0-72265 GCF_051859125.1 Gemmata sp. | reverse complement strand
CGCAGGAAGTGGCTGGCGGGCCGCCACGGAGGGCGGCCCCTACCAGAAGGTTCGCCTTTGGTTTGTCGGGGCCGCCCTCCGTGGCGGCCCGCGTGAGACGAACGACTCAACCGAGCGACCCGGTGTCACACGCTGACGCGGCGGCCGAAGCGCTCGACCAGCGCGTCGCGAGCCGCGCGGCCCAGGCGCGGCCCCTGGCTTCCCACCAGGTTCAACCGTAACAGGTTCCCGAGGTGCGGCGACTCGGCGAGCGCCACCGCCCCGCGGTCGCCGACCTCCGCGCTGCCGAGGTCGAGTTCCAGCAGCCCGGAGAACGCCCGTGCGTTCGCGATCGCCGCGGCCCCGAGGTCGCCGACCGGGTTGTGCGCCAGGTTCAGCACCTTCAGCCCGCGGGCCGCGCCGGACTCCGCGACCAGTTTCACCGCCACCGGGCCGAGCCGGTTCTCGGACAGGTCGAGCACCCGCAGGCTGCCGATCCCGCCGGCCCCCGCGAGCGCCTCGACGCCGGGCACGCCCGGGAGCGTCTTCGCCACCCGCAGCACGCGGAGCCCCCGCAGCGCGCCGCTCCCGGCCAGCGCCTGAGCGCCGGCGACGCCGAGCCGCTTATTGTCGGAGAGGTCGAGCGCCCGGAGCCCGTGGACCACGGGCAGCGCGAACAGGTGGCCCGCGTCGGCCTCGGCGAGGGAGTTGTCCGCGAGCGAGAGGCGGCCGAGCGCGCCCGGCCGGCGGGCCGCCGCGAGCGCGTCGACGATGAGCGCCGGCGGGACCGCGTTCGAGCGGAGTTCCAGCGCCTCGAGCCGCGGGAACACGGCCGACTCGGCGAGCGCCTCCAGCCCCGCTGCGGTGACGCCGTCGTGCTCGAGCGCGAGTTCGACGAGGTTCGCGGCGTGCGGCGAGTCTCCGAGCTGCGCGACCGCGTCGGCGCCGAACCAGCCGTGCGTAAATTCGAGGCGGCGGACCCGCGCGAGGTGCGGCCACGCGGCGAGTGCGGACAGGTCCGGCCGGTCGCGGGGGTCGACGCTCAGTGCCTGGACCGGGGCCGCGTCGAACACCGACTCGCCGCCGGCAACGAACGCGGCCAGCGACGACACCCCAGCCATCCACGGGAGCCCGCGGCGGAACGCGAACTTGTGCCACCCGTACCCGCCCGGGACCGGCGGCAGCGTGTGGGCCATCGCCCAGCCGTGAAAGGCGTCCGGGTTGTGCTGGCGGGTGGCGACGGCGAGCGGGTCGTACTCGGCGACGCGGGCCAGGGCGACCTGGGCGCGGATGAACGCGGCCCGCGGCGCGTCGCCCTCCTCTTCAACGAGGTCGGCGAACGCGAGCCGGGGCGTGTCCTCGTCCGGCTCGGCGCAGATGGCGCGGTAGAGTGCGTCGTGTTGGCTGCCCATTCGTCCTTCGCGGTCAACGGGTTCCGTTCGTTCGACCTGCGCAGTCTACGCACGCCGGAACGGCCGCGCCTATGCCAGTGGTGGCCGCCGGACTGAGGGGGCAGAGAACGGAGGACGGGAATGACAATCGGGCTGGGGCACGGGCTGGGGCACGGGCACGACGGAAGAAAGCCACGGGCGCACTCGCGCCTGGGGTTCGGTCCGGGCACGCGTGCGTGCCCGTGCCCGTGCCCGGTCTTGATTTCTGCCCTCCGTCGTGTCGTCTCGCACCACCGCGTTTTCCGCGTTTCGCTTCACCCCGCGGCGGCATCCGATTACCATACCTGAACCGTGCGACCCGCCGAGACAAGGAATTCCCACCGATGAGCGAGCCCGCCGCGTCCCCCGTCGCTCCCGCCCCCGCCCGCCGCTTCCCGTGGGGCACCGTCGTCGGCGTGCTCGTCGGCTGCGGGCTCCCGGTCGCCACGCTGGTCGTCATGAGCCGGCCGGCGGCGGTCACCACGGCGGCGCCGCAGGGCAAGGACGACAAGAAGCCCGAGGAGAAGAAGCAGGCGGCCCCGGAACTCGACGGCGGGGTCGCGTGGCTCAACACCGGCGGCCCGCTGTCGCTCAAGAAGGACCTCAAGGGCAAGATCGTCCTCCTCGACTTCTGGACGCTGTGCTGCATCAACTGCATCCACGTCATGCCCGACCTCGCGAAGCTCGAAAAGAAGTACCCGAACGAACTGGTCGTGATCGGGGTCCACTCGCCGAAGTTCGAGAACGAGAAGGACACCAACAGCATTCGCAAGGCGATCCTGCGGTACCAGATCGAGCACCCGGTCATCAACGACGCGGACCACAAGGTGTGGAACCGGTACGACGTGGACGCGTGGCCCACGATGGTGCTGATCGACCCCGAGGGGAACATCGTGGGGTACATCTCCGGCGAGGGGAACTTCGAGATCCTCGACAAGGTCATCGAGAAGCTGGTCGAGGAGCACAAGAAGAAGAAGACACTCGACGAGAAGCCGATCCGGTTCGACCTGGCCCGGTTCCGCGAGACCGGCGACACCCCGCTGTTCTTCCCGGGCAAGGTGCTGGCCGACGACAAGGGCAAGCGGCTGTTCATCGCCGACAGCACGCACCACCGCATCGTCGTCACCGACCTCGACGGCAAGCAGATCGCGGTGGCCGGCACCGGCACCCCCGGCAAGGCCGACGGCGCGTTCGATAGGGCCGAGTTCCACGACCCGCAGGGGCTCGCGCTCAACGGCGAGTTGCTCTACGTCGCGGACCGCAAGAACCACTCGATCCGGGAACTGGACCTCACGGCGAAGACGGTCCGCACGATCGCCGGCACGGGCGAGCAGGCCGGCGACCCGCAGTCGCGGCGGCTCGACAAGCCGGTCCCGGCCCGGAGCATCGGCCTGAACAGCCCGTGGGACCTACTCCTCGTCGGCGACACGCTCTACGTCGCGATGGCCGGGCACCACCAGGTCTGGGGCTACGACATCAAGGCGAAGGAACTCGCCCCGTACGCCGGCAGCGGCCGCGAGAACATCGGCGACGGCCCGCTCCCGTTCTCGAACTTCGCCCAGCCCAGCGGCCTCGCCACCGACGGGAAGAACATCTACGTCGCCGACAGCGAGATCAGCTCGATCCGCAAGGTGCCGCTGGGCGGGGCCGGCCGGGTGCAGACGCTCGTCGGCCGCGGGCTGTTCACGTTCGGCGACGTGGACGGCCCGGGCCAGATCGAGGACGAGGCGAAGCGCGACAAGGAAGCGCGGTTGCAGCACGCCCTGGGGGTCGCGTACAACGACGGGAAGCTCTACGTCGCGGACACCTACAACAATAAGATCAAGGTGTTCGACCTGAAGGCGGGCGAGCTGAAGACGCTCGTCGGCGGCGACCTCGGGAAGCTGATCCCGCAGGCGTTCAGCGAGCCGGCCGGGATCAGCTACGCGGCCGGGAAGCTGTACGTCGCCGACACGAACGCCCACCGCATCCGGGTCATCGACCTGGCGACGAGGGCCGTCTCGACGCTGCAACTCAAGGGCGTCGAGCCCCCGAAGCCGGCCGAACCCAAGAAGTAAGCACCCAACGCCCCGCGGTCGCGACCGCGGGCCTGCCCCGCACACGGAGCCTTTCATGCGATTGAACCGGACGCTCGCACTCGTTCCCGCGGCCGGCATCGCCCTGGCCCTGGCCCTCGCCCCGGCGTCGCGGGCCGGCGGCCAGAAGTGGTACGAGCGCGCCGTCAAGAAGGTCGAGGCGTCGTTCAGCCCGGCCGAGGCCAAGCCGGGCCAGACCGTGACGTTCAGCGTGACCGTCGAGCTGAACGAGGGGTTCCACACCTACCCGACGGCGCAGGCCGACAAGGCCGCCGAGGGGATGGTGAACGTGCTCAAGTTCCCCGCCGCGGGGGCGGTGATCTTCGTCGGCGCGGTCGAGGACCCGAAGGGCGCGCTCACCAAGGCCGAACCCGAGGCGGGCATCAAGGAGATGCGGTACTACCCCGGCACCGCGACGTTCACGCGGAAGGCGGTGGTGTCGCCACGGGCCGCGGCCGGACCGGTCGCGGTGAAGCTGGAGGCGTTCAAGCTGAGCGTGTGCGACAAGGAGAACTGTTTCCCGCCCAAGGCGGTGCCGGTCGAGGCTTCGCTGAAGGTGCTGACCGGCTCGGTCGAGGTGGAGAAGCAGTACGCCGAGGAAGTGGCGAAGGCGCTGGCCGCCAAATAACCCAGACCGCCCAGCCGTCTATTGTGGTGCCCGGAATCTGAACGGGGCCGCCGTCCGCGTGTAAGGCCCGCCGCTTGGGCCGCGTATCCGCTACCGAGTGGGGCAGACCGGTATGTCGCCCCCGGGTGGTTCGAGAAGCCCGCGGGTCGCGCGACCCGTGGGCTTTGTTTTCGTTCTCCCTTTCCCTGCGGTGGGTGTCTCATGCTGCGCTCAGCCCGGACCGCGGTGGTCGCCCTGCTCCTCGCCGCCAGCCCCGCCGCCGCCCAGTTCGACGCCCCCGATGCTGCGGGTAAGCTCCCACCCAAGTTCGCGGCGATGGCCGACGTTCGGGTCGAGGTGTCTCCCGCCAAGGTGAAGCGCGGCGACACCGTCACCATCAAGCTCACAATCGACTTGAAGCCGACGCCCTTCGGCTCACCGCCGCCGGGTATCCACACGTACCCGTTCTTCCCGAAAGACGCTGGGCAGACCTCGAAGAACAAGATCGCGCTTCCGTCCGGCGTGCTCACCCTGCTCCCCGGGTCCACGGACCCGACTACCCCGAAGATCAAACTCACCCAGCGCGAGGGCGCGACCGAGGGCGTACTCGACGAGTACTACGACGAACCGGTGACGTGGGAGTTCAAGGCCCGTGTGGCGGCCGACGCTGCCCCGGGCCCGAAGGACATCGACCTCGGCAAGACCCGGCTCCAGGTGTGCGACAAGCAGTGCGTCAACGCCTACGCCGAGCACCTCCCGCACCTGCTATTCGAGGTGACCGGCGACCCGCCCGTCGGCGGCACCGAGACCGCCCCGAAGGCCAACCCGGATGGGACGCGGACCGCCCCGCCGGTGCCGGCGGTGGTCGTGGCCTCCAAGGGCGGCGGGCCGAAGAGCGCCAAGCCCGCGGAGGTGTACGCCGCCGAGTTGGATGCGGTGCGTGAGGCGGTCGTTCGCGACGGGGCGAAGGCCGGCGGCGGTCCGGCCGCGAGCGGCGACTCGGGCACGCTCGCGTTCGTCCTGACGGCCGCCGCGTGGGGGCTGATCTCGCTCGTCACGCCGTGCGTGTTCCCGATGATCCCGATCACGGTGAGCATCTTCCTGAAGCACGCGCACGGGTCGTTCGCGGAGCGGATGAAGCTCGCGGGCGTCTACTGCGCCACGATCATCGTCGTCCTCGGTTCGTCGGCGTTCGCGCTGCTCAAGTTCATGGCGTGGCTGTCGGCCCACCCGGTCACGAACGTCCTCTTGGGCGCGCTGTTCTTCGTGCTGGCGCTGAGCCTGTTCGGGATGTACGAACTGACGCTGCCGAACTTCCTCGTGCAGCGGCTCCAGAAGAAGCAGGCGAAGGGCGGCGTGGTCGGCACGGTGTTCGGGGCGCTGGCGTTCACGGTCATCAGTTTCACCTGCGTGGCCCCGTTCCTGGGCGGGTTCGCGGGGATCGCCGCGGCCGACACCGGGACCGGGAGCCTGATCTCGTTCCCGACGACGCGCGAGATCCTCGGCGGGCTGGCGTTCGCGACCGCGTTCGCCGCTCCGTTCTTCGTGCTCGCAATGGTGCCGGGGCTACTCAAGGCGCTGCCGCGCTCGGGCGGGTGGCTCGACAGCGTGAAGGTCGTGATGGGGTTCCTCGAGCTCGCCGCGGCGCTGAAGTTCTTCCGCACCGCCGAAATCCGCGTCTTCTCGCCGGCCGAGTTCTTCACCTACGACCTCGTGCTGGCCGGCTGGGTCGCGATGGCGTTCGCGTGCGCCCTGTACCTGCTGAACGCCTACCGGCTCCCGCACGACGAGGAGAAGCCGAACATCGGCGTGCCGCGGTTGCTGTTCGCGGTGCTGTTCCTCGGCCTCGGGTTCTACCTGCTCCCCGCGATGTTCAAGACGAGCGAGGGGAAGGCGCAGCGGCCGGCCGGGGCGGTGTACGCCTGGGTGCAGGCGTTCCTCCTGCCCGACACCGAACTCGCGATGACCGACCTGAAGGACGCGATCGAGGCGTCGCGGAAGTCGGGCAAGCCGGTGTTCGTGGACTTCACCGGCGTGACCTGCACGAACTGCAAGTACAACGAGGAGTCGGTGTTCACCCTGCCGTCGGTCCGCGGCGAACTGGAGAAGTTCGAGCGGGTGCAGCTCTACACCGACTGGGTGCCGGCCGAGGCGTACAGCGTGGACCCCGGGAGGGACGCCCGCGACGACGAGGGCACCGCGAACCGCAAGTTCCAGCAGGCGCTGTTCGGCGACATCGCGCTGCCGCTATACGCGGTGATCGTGCCGCTGCCCGACGGCAAACTGAAGGTGGTCGGCGGCTCGTTCAACGGCAAGGACAACGCGCCGTTCGAAGGGAAGATCAACTCGCCGGACAAGTTCGCCGCGTGGCTCAAGGACGCGCTCGCCAGGGCCAAGCCGTGACGGTAGGCGACCCGCTCCGCGAGTCGCACCCCGGCGCAACCAAGGTTCCCGGTCAGCCGCTAAGCCTTCTGGTGTCACTCGCGGAGCGAGTGACCTACTCTGAAGCCCCGGGAATAATCGCCCGCGGTTTGGGTCTGGTCTGGTGAGGGCCGGGGCGGACGCGGCCGGCCCCACCAAAACGCCCCTCTCGTCCGCGTCCGGTGCCCCCAATCTCCATCGGTGAGGATCACTCCATGTTGCGAGCGTGCGTACTGTGCTGCGCGGTCGGCGGCGTTGCGGCCCTGGCGGTCGGGTGCAACCCGAACAGCCCGACCAGCGGGACCAGGGCGACCAACCCCGACTCGGCCGCCACCGAACGGGACAAAGCGACCCGGAAACTCGAGATCGAGCTAAACAACCTCGACAAGAAGGCCGCGGACCTGAAGGACCGCGCCGCGAGGGCGACCGGCGAGGAGAAGGCGAAGCTCGAAGCCAAGTGGAAGGAGCTGGAGCCGAAGCGGGCCGAGGCCGCCAAGAAGCTCGGGGACCTCAAGGCCGCCGCTGCCGACAAGTGGGACGCCGCGAAGAACGACGTCGAGCACGCCTTCGGCGAGTTCAAGAAGGCGATCGACTGACCCGGTACGTCGTCAGGTCATCAAGTCGAAAGTCGCCAAGATGAAGCCCGGGGCCGCTTCCGTCCTGACGACTTTCGACTTGATGACCTGACGACTCGAACTCAGACCATCCCCCACAGCCGCCGCAGCGCCCACTCGGCCCCGAGGAGCGCGACGAACAGGACGAGCCACGCGGGCAGGAACCCGGCCGAGTGGCTCCGCCGCCAGTCCGGGTAGAACTTCGGTTTCGGCTTGGTGCCGACGTCCTTCTGCTCCTTGAGTTCCCTGAGGAACGCGGGGAGGTCTTCGAGCCGCAGCGCCTTGCCGCCGTTGGGCACCGACAGCCGCGACAGGAAGTCGTGGTCGGCGTTCACCCGCAGCATCTCGTCGGACACGTCCGGGACCGCGAAGAACTTCGCCGTCGCCCGGTGCAGCACTTGCTTGCCGTCGGGGCCGGCGACCGGCTTGCCGTCCGGTCCCTTCTTCGGGCTCGTGAGCACGGCGAAGAACTCTCCCTTCGCCCGCGGGCGGTACAGCACCTTTGCGCCGTCCTTGTCGCGGATCACCGGCTCCGGGCGGGCCCTCTCGACGTCCGCGGCGTCCGGCTCGACCTTCCCCTCGGGCAGCGGAACCACTTTTAGAGTGAACTCGGCGCTGGGGTCGTCGCCCCCGCCCGGGAGCCGCACGCCGACCCGCAGGGACTGCTCGCCGCCGACCTTCAGTTGCCGCGTCGCCGGGCGGACGTAGGCCTCGCCCTCCTCGTCCTCCTGGTGCGCCAGCCACAGCACGACCTGCTTCCAAAACCGCGAGTGGATCTCGGACCCCTGCCGGGTCTTCGGCTGGCCGAGCTTCTCCCACAGGTACGAGTCGTACCCGCCGAACGCGAGCACGCGGCCGCGGGCACCGTCCCCGACCTGCCAGCCGACGAGCAGCGGGCTCGCGGCGTCGGGCATCGCGGTCCCGGCCTGAACGGCCTCCCGCGCCGGAGTCGTCCAGGCGTACACGGTCGCGCCGGGCTTGCGGACCATCTTGTTGTGCCCCGTGAGCTTCGCCGTCGGCCGCGCGCGGGTCGTCGTGTTGAGTTCTTCCCACAGAGTGAGCGACTGCTTCTGGTCCTTCGAGAGCCGCATCATTTTCGCGAGCCCCTCGTCGGTCGGCACCGTCTGGAAGTGTTCGATCGGCCTGCCGCCGGGGCCGTCGAGCACCTCGACGATCGCGGCCCCCGGGTCGGCGGGCACAGTAACTGGAAGCAGGTCGGCCGGCATCCCGCGGAACGAGTGCTCGCCGCCGAGGAAGATCACGCCCATGCCCTTCTTGAGCGCCGCCTCGCGGACCTTGTCGAGCACGTCGATCGTCTTGCCGCCGCGGGTGAACGTGAGCTGGTTCGGGGCGACGTTGCCGATCACGATCACGTCGTAGGCCTGGCTGTCGAGGTCGAGGAACTCCTCCTCGGCCGCGGTCACGGCCCCGTCGGTCTGGCGGATCACCTCGGCGACGTCGAACCGCTTCTCGGACCGCAGCGCGTCGCGGAGCCGAGTTTCTTCCCACCGCAGCCGGTCGATGACGAGCACCCGCAGCCCGTCCTTGGTGACCGTCAGGTACGTCTCGGACTGGTTGTTGTCGCCGTTCAACTCGCCCCGCAGCGGCACGATCTGGTCGTCCCTGAGTTGGCCGACGACGACCTTCACCTTCACCTCGCCCTTGGTCTCGGGGGCCTTCGCGGCGAACCTGAGCTTGTTGTCCTTCTCCTTGTCGAGCGTGAACTCCTCGGTCGCGACCGGCTTGCCGTCGATGAACAGCCGCGCGGCGACCCGCGCCCCGGGGAACCCAAAAGCGTTGACGCTCGCGGTCACCGTCAGGTCGGTCTTCACCGGCACCGGCGACGGGTCGCAGTCGATGCTCGTGACCGCGACGTCTTGGCTGGTGGTGGTGCTGTTCTCGGACCCGACGGTGAACGTGGTAACCGGGCCCTTCTGGCCCCACCGGGCGGCCTCGGCGACGGCCGAGTATGCCTCGCCGTTGTCGGCCCCGTCGCCGACGATCAGGTGCCCGCGGAGGAACCGCTCGGTCTGCCACCGGTCGAACGTCTTGTGCAGGTACGTCCCGTAGTCGGACCGCTTCCCATCGGTTGGGTCGGCCGGGGCAAACTTCGACGTGCCCTCGCTGAAGTCCGGCGTCGAGAACTTGTAGACGTGAACGGTGACGTTCAACTCGGCGGCCAGTTCGTCGAGGATCGGCTGGCTCTTCTCCATCACCCGGCGGACCGCGTCGATGCGGGCCTGGTTGTTCACCTCGTCCTTCGTGGTCATGCTCTCGGAGGTGTCGATGCCGACGAGCAGGACCGACGGGTTCTTGGGCGTCTCCTGCACGCCGACGCTCGGTCGCAGTGCGGTGAGCAGGGCGACGGCGAGCGCGAGCATCCGCAGCGCGACGACGACGAGGATGCGGCGGCGGCTGGCGCTCGGGTGCCCGGTGTACGACCAGACGGTGATGACCACGAGCGCCACGGCGACCAGCGCGAGCGCCGGCAGGCCGAGCGGTTCGACCGACCACGGGTACGCCGGCCGCATCGAGAAGAAGACGTCGTTCATGTGGCCCCCGTCGGGGAGGTGTGCGATT
Organism: Gemmata sp.; assembly: GCF_051859125.1. Classification (NCBI taxonomy): domain Bacteria; kingdom Pseudomonadati; phylum Planctomycetota; class Planctomycetia; order Gemmatales; family Gemmataceae; genus Gemmata; species Gemmata sp. Next base: position 62,559 of record NZ_JBHYGG010000157.1, on the reverse strand, counting down.
CGCGGGCGCGGTCGGTCGCCGCTCGTGACCGCGCGGCACGGGCGAACGTGATCTTGCCGTTGAGGTCGATGCCTCGGAACCCAGCCAGTATGCCGATCCCGGCCAGTGGGGGCACCACGCTCCACCCCAGGAACCACGTCGGCATCGCCGTCGCAGCGAGCCACACCGCGAACAGTTCGACGAACACGGGGCGGTGGCCTTCGCACTCCTGACCGCGCCGCCGGCGGTGCGACTCGCGGGCCGCCGCCAGGAGTGTATCGAGGCTCGTGTCGGCGTCCGGACGCCAGCCGCTGCTGAGGAGCTTGTCGGCCGCATCGCGGTGGTGCCGCTCCAGTTCGTGGACGTTGTCCGTCGCCCGCACGTCGATCGCGTCGTCCTCGGTCCGCACGGCGTCGTCGGCCGGCCCGCTCATCGTCAGCAGGAACCGCCCGTCGGCCCAGCACGTCGCGAAGAACACCTGAGTGTACCCGCTCAGCGGGAACGGGTACTGCTGTGCGAACGCGAACCGGCGGGCCGGCCGGTGGACGAACGCCTGGACCCGGGTCCGCAGCGCCCACTGCCACCCGGCGAACCGGAGCCGCATGAATCCCGGGCCGAGCGGCTCGTACCCCAGGGACCGGAGTGTCGTGAACACGCCGGCGTAGTCCGGGTCGGTGCCGTCGGGTTCGATCGCGGCGGGGTCTTCGGTCCCGCCGCTCTCGTACCCCGTCCCGACGGTACACATCAGGAAGTACGGAACCCAGTTCCACGCCGCCCAGACGGCGGCAGCGACCCAGAGTGCGGCGATCACGAACCATTCGGTTTCGGGGTCCATTCCCGCTCACCCTCCGTGTGACGCAACGAGTGAAGCGGTGGGCACCCAGCCGGCCGCGCCGCCGGCCAACTTCACCTGCACCCACCCGCCGCGCTCGGCGAGTGCCCGGGCCTCGACGCCGCGGGGGAGCCTCGCCTCGAACACCGCCGGGTACGTCGCCGCGTTCCCCTTCCGCAGCGTGGTCTCGGCCGCCAGCACCACGAGCGGCAGCGCGTTGCCGCGCTCGCGCTCGGCTTCTCCATGCCACCAGAAGCCGGCGAGGACCGCAAGGCCCGTCGCGCACGCCGCGGACGCAAGGAGCCACGCGGGTCGGCGCGTCATTCTGTACCGTGCCGCCCCGCCGCACGCGAGCACCCAGAGCAGGCCGGCGACCAGCCACGCCTCGGCTTGCGACATGCGCGTTGCGACGCCCAGTGCGGGGGCCGGCCGGCACTGCGACGCGAGGTCGCCGGCGGCCGGGTAGGCGACGGCCGCTCGCGCGTCTTCGAGCGCGACTTGCACCGACCGGTTCCACGGCGCGACCGCGAGTCCCTCGTTGAGAGCGACGACTGCGGAAGGCAGGTTCCCGGCGAGGCGGTGCGACGCCGCGCGGTTCAGCGCCAGGTCCGGGCTCCGATGCCCGCGGTGCCACAGGTCATCGTACCCGGCGGCGGCGCGTGCGAACGCGGGCCGCGCCTTGACCGAGTCGTCGCGGAGCCCGACACCGTCGGCGAACGCCACCTCCGCGGCCGCGAGCGCGTCGGCGTCCGACGCCCCGGGGGACGCGAGCGCGTGCGTTGCGAGAAGGAGGAGCGCGAGGAGGGCACCAACGACCCGGCGAGCGGGGGGGGGGGGCCCCCCCCCCGCCCCCCCCCCCGGGCCCACCGGGGGGGGGCCCCCCCCCCCCCCCCCCGCCCCCCCCGCGCACCATCGCCCCGCCCAGCGGGCGTGGCGTTACGGTGGCGCGCGTGGCGGCCCCCACCCCCCGGGCGCGGGGGGGGCGACCCCCCCCCGTGTTTCGCCAAGCGCTGGCACGGGGGGGGCTGCCGCCCCCCGCTCGCCCTGGCACCCGCGCGCATCATGCGGCCTCCAGTCGGAGGACGAGCGCCCGCGCGTCGGCGGTCAGTGACACCGCACCGTCACTCGGGGGCGCGAACCGGGCCGCGTCGCACGCCCGGAAGAACCCCGCAACGGCGGCGCAGTCGGCCTCTAGCGTCCCGTGTTGCGCGATCGCCGCCGCGATCTCCGAAGGCGTCGCCGCGCCGGGGGGAAGGCCGAACCGTTCCCGCAAGTAGTGCAGCACCGCGGCCGCGACCGCCGCGGGCGGGTCCGGGGTGCGGTCGGCGCGGGCGACCGCGTCCACCGCGCGCCGCGCGGCCCGCGACCGCCGCGCGCGGGCCAACCGCTGCGCGTCGGGGTAGACCCGCACCCACGCGGCGTACCACGCGACCGCGAGGAGCGGCCCGGCGAGTGCGGCCGCGGGCCACGCCCACGCCGGCACGGTGCCGGGGTCGCGGCCGAGCACGCCCGGCCCGGTGGCGATGGCGAACAGGTGGTCCGGTTCGGTCAGCGGAACCGGGGCGGGCGGTGCCTTCGGCGGGGCGGCCGTCACGGTGATCGGCACCGGCCTCCCGGTGTTGGTCTGCTTGAACTCCTTGCCGGCGGGCGCGGCCGGGTTGAAGTAGTAGAAGGCGAGCGTCGGCACTTCGGCCGTCTGCCGGGACCGCGGCCGGAGCCGGTACGCGAACCGCACCTCGGTCGCGCCACCCGCGACCGGCACGTCGGGGCCGTCGGTGACCGCGAACCGGTCGTTGAAGTCGGGGAGGGTCTTCAGGTCCGGGCGGCGGACCTTCCGCGGGTTGGTGACGTTCGACACGATCAGTGTCGCGACCAGTTCTTCGCCCTCGGGGACCGACCGCGGCTCGACGGCCCACGCGACCTTCACCCCGCTGCCCGCCGCGCCAAAGAAGTTGGCGGTCGGCTGGCCGACGAGCGGCACGTCCTGCGCGCGTGCTGTCGCGGCCAGTAACAGGGCGGCACACGCCGCCGTGAGCGCTGCGCGGCGGCCGGGAATGTGGCGGGTGGTGGTCACCAGTCGCGCACCCCGGGCCGGATCGGCGGCGAGAGGGTGCGGCGCAGGTCGCGGCGGTCCCTGTCGAGCCGCTCGGCGATCCTGCGGAGGTGCGCCCGGGTGTCGTCGGGGCTGAGTTGCTGCACCGCGTCCTCGTTCTGCAACTGCGGCGCGGCCGACGGCGACCCCTGCACCGGTGCAGCGTTCGGGTCCACGTTCTTGGGGGGCACCGGGTCCGTCGGCTGCGGGCCGATCTTCGGTGCCTCGCCGCCCTTCTTCGTCCCCTGGTCGCCGGCGCCCGGGTTCGTGTCGGGCTCGGGCTCTTTGGGCTGCGGCTGCGGCTGCGGGTCGCTCCGCGGGTCCTCCGGGGGCGGCGGGTTGTTCGGCTTCTCCTTGGCGTCGGCCTTGCGGGCCTCGTTCCACAGCGCCTTGGCGACCTCCAGATTGTGCCGGGCGTCGGCCCGCAGCGGTGCGTCGGCCGCTGGCGCGTCGACGCACCGCTCCAGGCACGCGATCGCGGACCGGTACACGCCCGCCGAGCCGCCGCGGTGCAGCAGGCACGTCCCGCGGTTGTACCACGCCCGCGCGGCCCGCTCGGGCGGGCACGCGGCGTCGTCGAGGGTGCGGGCGTAGTGGATCTCGGCCTCGCGGAAGTCGCCCTGCTGGAACAGCACCGCGGCCCGGTTGAACGCGACCAGCCCCGGGTCGGCGGTGAGCCCCTCCGCGACCGAGTACAGGCGGGCGGCCTCGGGGCGGTCGCCCGCGAGGAACGCGGCGTTCGCACGCCGGACCGCCTCGTCCGCCGCGTCGCGGGCCGGCGGCGCGGCCGCGGCGATCAGGCCGCACCCCGCGACGAGCAGCACAACAGCGGCGGTTCGTGAGTGGCGACGCATGGCCCGGTTCCTGGTGCGTGTCCCGGCATTTTACACGCTTCGCGTAAGCGGTGCGGACACCCGCGCGGCGAATTTCCGCCTTGACGCGCCCGCGGCTCACGGTATGTCTCCGGGCTTTCGTGCGGCGAGAAACTCGTTACGGTTTCGGGGACGCCGCGCGCCGGGGGACGACACATGAAGAACCTGTTCTGGGCGGCCGCGGCCGTGGCGCTCGTCGCCGCCGGGCCGGCCGCGGCCGGCGACATCATCTACAAGCCGATCGACACGAACAAGCTCGTGGTCCAGCCCAGTCGGACCGTTGCCAACGTCGCGGCCCAGACCATCAACGTGGTCGGGAACACGGCCGCCGGCTCGCTTGAGAACAACGGCTACATCAAGACCATCAACAACCTGTTCAGCCGGAAGATCATCGTCCCGCACACCCAGCTCGGCCCGAGCCCGCTGCCGTCGCCGAACATGTTCCCGTCCACGCAGTACAAGAGCTACAACACGCCGCTGATGCCGATCAACCGCCCGCGGTAAGGCATTCTCGGCGAGCGGGGACGTGAGTCCCCCGGTTGAACGGGTGCGAATACTACCGGGGGACTCACGTCCCCCGCTCGCCAAAATCGTCAGGCTCGCTCCGTCGCCGAAGGCGGTTGTCCTCTCCGCCGCAGAGCGGGTATGATCGGGGTGCGACCCCGTCACGCCCGCCCGCGGAGCAGCCCCCGTGATCCTGCGCGCCTCGCTCATTCTCGCCGCGCTGTGTCTGCCGCACCCACCCTTCGCCGCCGGCACCGAGCCCGAGACCGGCACGTTCACGTTCGACGGCCCGACCGACGAGAAGGATGGCGTCGCCGAGCGGTTCCGTATCCCCGCCCGCACGTTCGACTACAAGCTCTCGCTCCGCCACGACCTCAAGGCCACCGGCGTGAAGGTCTACGACCTCACGTTCCCGTCGCCGGTGAAGACTGCCGTTCCCGAGAACAACACGGTCCACTGCGAGCTGTTCCTGCCGCCCGGCAAGGGGCCGTTCCCGGCCGCGGTCGTGCTCGACATCCTGCAGGGCAACGCACTGATCGCCCGCGGCCAGTGCATGTGGCTGGCCCAGCACGGCGTCGCCGGCATGGTCGTGTACATGGCCCACTACGGCCCGCGGCGGCCGCCCGGCAGCCCGAACCGGCTCCTCTCGCCGAACGTGACGAAGAGCGTCGAGGGGGTGAAGCAGACCGTGCTCGACGTGCGGTGCGCCGTCGCGTGGCTCGCGTCGCGGCCCGCGCAGTTCGACCCGAAGAACCTCGGCCTCGTCGGCACGAGCCTCGGCAGCCTCGTCGGGGCGGTCGCCGCCGCAAACGAACCGCGGCTCACCAACGTTTGCCTGTTGTTGCCCGGCGGCGGGCTCGTGGACGCGTACTACAACCACCCAAAGGCCGAGCCGTACCGCCCGCTCATCGACCTGCTCGGCGGGCGGTTCACGCTGAAGCTCCTCATCGGCCCGGTGGACCCGATCACCTACGCGAATCAGCTCAAGGGCAAGAACCTGCTGATGCTGTGCGCGAGCCGCGACGACATCGTGCCGCCGTCGGCCGCGAAGGCACTGTGGGCCGCGACCGGGAAGCAGAAGATCGTGTGGTTCGACTCCACACACGTCGGCGTCGCGGTGTTCTTGATGCCGGTGCTGACCGAGATGACCGCACACGTCCGCGGGAAATGAGTCCGTCGGCTGTCACCTCAGGGAGATTCGCCATGTCTCGACGGTTCCTGTTTGCCCTCGTCGCGGGGTCGGCGTTGCTCTCCGGCGCGACCGCTGATCCCGCCCCCGTGCCCGCGGCGCGTGCCCCCGAGAAGGCCCGGCCCACCGGCACCGACGCGATCCTCGCGTTCCTCCACGAGCAGGAAGTCGTCTGGGGCGACGAAAGCGTCAACAACATCCCCCTGGTCGAGTTGCTCCAGAAGATGACCAAGTGGTCCGGGTTGAACTTCACGATCAACGACGAGGCGTTCAAGGAAAGCCAGGTCAACGACATCAAGGAGAAGAAGCCGAAGGTGGTCGCCACGCAGCTCCGCGGGATGACCGGCCACCAGTTCCTCTCGGTCGTGCTCGAGAGCGTCGACGCCACCTACCTTGTTCGCGGTGCGCGCATCGAGATCGTGCCGCACAGTTTCGCCATGCGGGTAACGCGGGCCGTGCGGAGGGGCGCACCGGAAGACGATGAGCAGATCGGCGTGGCGGAGCCACTGGTGTCCATGAACGTTAAAGAGAAGCCGTTGAACGAGGCCGTCGCGCTGATCGGCGAGCGGTACGACCTGACCGTGGTGGTCGCACCCCAGGCCGGCGACGCGCGCACCGGGTTCGTCTCTGCCCGGTTGCTGAACGTCCCGGCCGACAAGGCGCTGGACCTGCTCGCGGTACAGTGCGACCTGCGGGTCGTGCGGCAGGGCAACACGTTCCTCGTGACGAGCCGGGACCACGCCAACGAACTGACCGCCGAGCGCGTGGACAGAATCAAACGCGAGACCGAACTGGAGCAACTGAAAAACCCGCCGATGCCCTGGGGGGTTCCGGGGCCACCCAAGCCCGAGCCGAAGCCGTGACCACCGCACGTTCCGCACTGAACCACCACCGAGCGAAGGGACCGCTGATGCGCTGGGTTGTCGTGATCGCCGCTGTCGCTGCCGGGGCCGCCGCACGGGCCGCGGAGCCGCCCGACTTCAACCGCGACGTGCGGCCGATCCTGTCGGCCCGGTGCCTCAAGTGCCACGGGCCGGACGACGCCGCGCGCAAGGCGAAGCTCCGGCTCGACACCCGTGAGGGGGCCGAGCACACGCTCGGGAAGGTCGAGGACAGCGAGTTCGTTCGCCGGCTGTTCACCGACGACGAGAGCGAGGTGATGCCGCCGCCGGCCGCCAAGCGGCCCCTCACCGATAAGGAGAAGGCGACGCTGAAGGCGTGGGTCGCCGCCGGCGCGAAGTACGAGTCGCACTGGGCGTTCGCGCCCGTGAAGCGTCCGGCGGTTCCCGCCGTTGGCGCGAAGGAGGCCGCCCGCAACCCGATCGATGCGTTCGTGCTGGCGAAGTTGCGTGACAACGGGCTGTCACCGTCGCCCGCTGCCGACAAGCTCACTCTCGTCCGCCGCGTGTACCTCGACATGATCGGCGTACCGCCGACGCCCGACGAGGCCGATGCGTTCGCGAGCGACGACGCCCCCGACGCCTACGAGAAGCTCGTCGACAAGTTGCTCGCGTCGCCGCTGTACGGCGAGCGGTGGGCACGGAAGTGGCTCGACCTGGCCCGGTACGCCGACACGAACGGGTACGAGAAGGACCGCCGCCGGTCCGTCTGGCCGTACCGTGACTGGGTCATCAAGGCTCTCAACGCCGACATGCCCTTCGATCAGTTCACCGTCGAGCAACTGGCCGGCGACCTGCTCCCGAACGCGACGCAGGCCCAGAAGGTCGCGACCGGGTTCCACCGGAACACGATGCTCAACGAGGAGGGCGGCATCGACCCGCTCGAGTTCCGGTACCACGCCGTGGTGGACCGCGTCGCCACGACCGGCACCGCGTGGCTCGGCCTCACCGTCGGGTGCGCCCAGTGCCACACGCACAAGTTCGACCCGATCACGCACACCGAGTACTTCCGCCTGTTCGCGTTCCTCAACAACGCGGACGAGCCCGAGGCGCTGGTCCCGACCGAGGAGCAGGCGAAGGCGCGGGCCGACCTGGAGGGCCGCATCCGCACGCTCGAAGCCGGCCTCGCGGAGCGCATCCCGGCCGAGCAGCGCGACAAGCTGTTCGGTCAGTGGGTGGCGGCCGAGAAGAAGAGCGCCGTTCCGTGGAAGGTGCTGCGGCCCGCGAAGCTCGACGGCGGCCCGAACACGCGGCTCGAACTCCGGGCCGACGGGTCCGTTCTCGCGACCGGCGACCCGATGAAGCAGGACCGGTACGCGCTCACGCTCACCGACCTGCCAGCGGGCACCACGGCCGTTCGCATCGAGGCACTGCCCGACGACTCGCTCCCGGCCGGCGGGCCGGGCCGCGCGTACTACGAGGGGCCGAAGGGCGACTTCCTGCTTGGCGAGGTCAGCCTCACGGCCGACGGCACGCAAGCGAAGTTCGCCACCGCGACCGAGGCCCCGGCGCGACCGAACACCCCCGCGGCGAAGGCGCTCGACGGCAACACGCAGACGGGCTGGGCGTGCCAGGGGAACGAGGGCAAGCCGAGCGCCGCGGTGTTCGTGCTGGAAAAGCCGCTCACCGCAAAGTCGGCGACCCTCGAACTCGTCTTCGAGCGGCACTACGCGGCGAGCCTGGGTCGGTTCCGCGTATCGGCGACCACCGCCCCCGCACCGAAGGCCCGCGAGATTCCGGCCGAGGTCGAAGCCGCTCTCGCCGCCGGCGAGCCGGCGCCCGACCAGCGCGCCGCGCTGCTCAGGCACTGGCTGAGCGTCGCCCCGGAACTGAAGGCCGCCCGCGCCGAGATCGACGCGCTCCGCAAGCAACTCCCGGCGCCGGCGACCACGCTCGTGATGCGCGAGCGCCCGGCCGACAACCCGCGGCCCACGTTCCGCCACCACCGCGGCGAGTTCCTCCAGCCGAAGGAACCGGTCGCGGCCGGGGTGCCGGCGTGGTTGCCGCCGCTCCCCAACCGCGCGACCGCGGACCGCCTCGCGTTCGCGAGGTGGCTCGTGAGCCCCGAGAACCCGCTGACGGCGCGCGTGACAGTGAACCGTCACTGGCACGCCTTCTTCGGCCGCGGGCTCGTGCGGACGCTCGACGACTTCGGCTACCAGGGCGACGCCCCGACGCACCCCGAACTGCTCGACTGGCTGGCGAGCGAGTTCGTCGCCCGCGGCTGGTCGGTCAAGGCGCTCCACAAGCTCATCGTGACGAGCGCGACGTACCGGCAGGCGTCGCGCATGACGCCCGAGTTGCTCGCGAAGGACGGGGAGAACAAGTGGCTCGCACGCGGGCCGCGGGTGCGGCTCGAAGCAGAGCAGATCCGCGACTCGGCGCTGAGGGCGGCCGGGCTGCTGTCGGCGAAGATGTACGGGCCGAGCGTGTTCCCGCCGCAACCGGCCGGCACGACCGACACCTCGTACGGGAGCTTCCAGTGGAAGGCGAGTGACGGCGAGGACCGGTACCGCCGCGGGCTGTACACGTTCGCGAAGCGGACCGCCCCCTACGCGATGGCCGGCACGTTCGACGCGCCGAGCGGCGAGGCGTGCGTGGCCCGCCGCGAGGTCACGAACTCCGCACTCCAGGCGCTCACGATGCTCAACGACACGGTGCTGCTCGACGTGGCCCGTGCGCTCGGGCGGCGTGCGGCGGAACAGAAGGGGACGCCCGAGGACCGCGCTGCGCTCCTGTTCCGGCTGTGCCTGGTGCGGGCGCCGACGGCCGACGAGGTGGCGAGGCTCGCGAAGTTCTACGCGGCGCAGCGCGAACGGTTCGCCACCGACCCGGACCGCGCCGACGCCGTCGCGGGCGGCGGGACCGGCCCCGCGGCCGAGCGCGCCGCCTGGACCGCGACCGCACGCGCGGTCCTGAACTTCGACGAGTTCGTCACGAAGGAGTGAGCCGGACGAGCGGAATTGTGTCCGTCCGAGCCCGAGCGCCGAGCGAGGGTTAGCGTCATCCCTCGCTCGGCGCTCGGGCTCGGACAGACATCTCAAATCAACTCAACTCGACGCCCGCGTCCGCCGCGATCTTCAGCACCCGCTCGCGGGCCACCTTCGCCGCGTGGTCCGGGTTCTCGTGGCAGGTGTACAGCTCGATCGTCACCCAGTCCTGGTAACCGATCTCCTTGAGCGCCTTGAGCGTCGCGCCGAAGTCGATGGCCCCCTCGCCGGGGATCAGGTGGTGGTGGACCCGTGTCGGCGCGATGTCCTCGAGGTGGACGTGGCGGATCAGCTTGCCGAGCCGCTTCACGGTCGCGGCCGGGTCGTCGCTCACGCAGTACGAGTGGCCGATGTCGAAGTTCAGCCCGAGGTACGGCGACGAGATCTTCGACGCGAACTCGAGGTACTGGTCGGCGGTCTCGATGAGCAGGTCGGGCTCGGGCTCGACGAGGAGCATCACCTGCTCCTTCTCGGCGTGCTCGACGACCGGCTTGAGCATCTCGACGAACAGCGCGAGGCACTCGGCCCACGGCCGGCCCTCGAGCGGGCCGCCCGGCTCGGTGGTGATGCACGTCGCGCCGATCTCCTTCGCGAGCGTGAGGGCGCGCTTGGTGTGGTCGATGCGGACGCGGCGGTAGTTCGCGTCGGGCTCGATCCACGACGGGTGCCAGTACTTCTGCCGGTGGTCGTTGACCGCGTGCATCATGAACGCGTTGACGTTCGAGATGCGGAGGTTGTTCCGCGCCAGCGCGTCGCGGAGCGCCTGCTTGTGCTCGGGGAGCAGGTACGCGGGCCAGGCGTGGGGCACGTCGGCCATGACCTCGACCCCGCGGTACCCGAGCCCGGCGAGCCGGGCCGTGGTGTCGGCGAACGAGTGGTTCAGGTAGGCGTTGGTGGAGAAGGCCAGGTGCATGATTCGCGAAGAGGGTTCACCACAAAGATAGCAAAGCGCACAAAGGAAGAACAACAGCCGAGAAAGGACAGTTCTTCAAACACTCTGTTCCTTGCCTTTCTCTGTGCCCTCTGTGTCCTTTGTGGTTAATTCGTCCGTTCCGTTCTCGCGGCGTACTCCTCCAGCATAGCGAACTGCTTGCCGAAGTCGTGCTCGGGGACGCCGATCGGGCTCTTGAAGAAGCTCGCCAGGTGCGGCATCGGGCCGGCCTCGCCGCGGCGCTGGGCCAGGGCCGTCAGGCGGACGATGTCGAGCACCAGTGGGGCCGCGAGCAGCGAGTCGCACCCCTGCCAGGTGAACTGCATCGTCATCTTCGTGCCCAGGAACCCCTCGTAGTGGATGTGGTCCCACGCCGTCTTCCAGTCGTCCAGCGACTCGACGTACTCGATGCTCACGATCGACTGCGGCTTGTACCCGAGCATCTCGGCCAGCAGCGCGTCCTTGCTCTTCAGCTTTGACGCCTTGTTCTCCGGGTCGTTGAGCACCTGCCCGTCGCGGTTGCCGAGGATGTTGTGCCCGACCCAACTGAGGACCCGCAGGTTGCGGCGGGCGAACAGCGGGGCCAGCACCGACTTCACGAGCGTCTCGCCGGTCTTCAGGTCCTGCCCGGCGTGCGGGAGGCCGCGCTTGCGGGCCAGTTCGTCGAGTGCGGGGAGGGTCGCGCCGCGGCTCGGGGTCAGGTTGACGTACGGGAACCCGGCGTCGAGCGCCGCGAAGGCGTAGAGGCTGCTGGTCGGCAGCGCGGCCGAGGTCGGGCGCTCCAGGGCCGGGAGGAGCTTCTCCAGCGACTGGTGCTCGTCGCCCGCGGTGAACACCGGCTCGGTGGACGCGGCGTTCACGACGATCAACTGGTCGAGCTTCTCGGCTGCCTTGAACGCCTTGAGGTCGGCCTGGATCATGCCGACCGCTTCGCGGGGGGTGCGGGCCTGCCGGACGTCGGCCCGGTCGGCGAGGGCGGTGATCGCCGCGTTCGGCTTGAACACGACGCCGGGGCGCAGGTTGTTCGACCACGCCTCCAGGTCGGCGGCGCACATCGAGATGGTGCGCTCGTCGAACACGTTGGCCCGCGCCTTCATCTCGCACACCGCGGAGAGGAGCGTGGCCTGGCGGATGTCGTGCCCGCCGAGGACGAAGCTGGCCGGCTCGTCGAGATCGAGGTGCGCGAACGCCGGCAGCGCAGTGACGAGGCCGGTCGTCGGGGTCAGGCCGCGGGCGAGCGCCGACAGGCCGAGGGCCGCCGTGCTGGCGACGCCGCCGCACGCACCGATGAACCACAATCCGACGCGGCGCTTGGCCATGACTGAGAACGTCCGCAAGGGGGAGGGCCGAGGCGGGATACACCAATTCTACACGAATTGTCCGACGTCCGCGCCGGGGGTCAAGTTCCGCAACCGCCGGTTCACCGGAACGACGCCCGGTGCCGGCCGGACAAACCGACCGGGCAATGTTTGGCCAGCGGTGCGCCCGGGGTGACCAAGAGTGGTCCGCGAGCGGTCACAACCAGCCGCTCGTGGAGCGAGCGGACCACTCACTGCCCCTCAAGGACCCCCCGCACCAACCGCTCGTCGATGTCGCCGACGAGTTTCACCTCGCCGATCCGCGTGGGCAGGATGAACCGCAGCTTCCCGGCGGCGGCCTTCTTGTCGCGCCGCATCACCGCGACCAGAGCGTCGGTGTCCCACCCGGGCTTCGGGGCCGTCGGCAGCTCGAATGCGTCGAGCAGCTTCCCCTGCCGGCGGGTGAGGTCGCCGTCGATCATGCCGAGCTTTTCGGCGAGCCGACTCGCACACATCATCCCGGCGGCGACCGCCTCGCCGTGGAGCCACGCGCCGTACCCGCCGACCGTCTCGAAGGCGTGGGCGAACGTGTGCCCGTAGTTCAGGACCGCCCGCAGGCCGGTCTCCTCGCGCTCGTCCTTCTCCACTACGTCGGCCTTCAACTGGCACGACCGGGCGACGACCGGGAGGACCGCCTTGGGGTCGCGGGCGCGAACGGCGGCCGCGTTGTCTTCGAGCCACCTGAAGAACTGTACATCCAGGATGACGCCGTATTTCACCACTTCGGCCAGCCCGCTGCGGAACTCGCGCTCGGGGAGCGTGTCGAGGTACGCCGCGTCGATCCACACGCCGGCCGGCTGGTGGAACGCGCCGATGAGGTTCTTCCCCTTCGGGTGGTTGATGCCGGTCTTCCCGCCGACCGACGAATCGACCATCGACAGCAGTGTCGTGGGCACCATGAACAGCGGCAGGCCGCGGTTGTAGCTCGCGGCGGCGAACCCCGCGAGGTCGCCGACCACGCCGCCGCCGACCGCGACAACGGCCGTGTTGCGGTCGGCCGCGAGGTCGTAGAGCCCGTCGTACAGGCGGGACAACTCGGCCTGCGATTTCGATTCCTCACCGGCCGGCACCTTTGCAAGTGCGGTGCCGAACCCGGCGGCTTGGAGCGCATGCTCGACGGCGACCGCGTGTTGGTGCGTGTTCGCGTCGGACACCACGAGCGCGAGCTTCGCCTTCGGGAGCGCGGCGCGGGCGAACGGGCCGAGCCCGGCGGCGTTGCCGCTCGTCAGGGCGATGTCGTAGGACCGCGGGCCGAGGTTGACGCGGACGGTGTTCATCAGGGCAATCTATCCGGTGGCACGGCGCGCGGCTTGGGTCTATCCTGGCGGTGTTCGGGGGGGGGGGGGCTTTCTGGCCTGCCACCCGACGCGTGGGCGGCAAAGAAGCCCCGCCCCACCAATATCACCCTGCGATGTCGCCCCACGTTCCGCCGCCGGACCACGACGCACCCAGGCCGCAAGAACCGGCGTGGCGCGAGTTCGCACGCGCGCCGCTCGCGCCGGTCGCGCTGGCGGCGACGCTCGGGCTGATCGTCGATCGCTACGTCGGCGTGTCGTCGTTCGCTTCGCTGGCGGTCGGGGTCGGGGCGCTGGCCGCGTGGCTCGTGGGCCGCGACCGCCCGTCGGCGGCTCTGTGGCTCGCAGTGGCGGCCGGCGGCCTCGCGGCGGCGCACCACCACGACCACCGCCACCGCTTCGAGCCGAACGACATCGGGCTCGTCGCGCCCGACGTGCCGACGCCCGCACGGGTCCGCGGGGCGCTCGCCGAGGAGCCGGTGCGGTACCGGGCCGCGAAGCCCGACCCGCTCGTGACCGAGCCGAAGGGCGAGACGACTTCGACGGTGCTGTCGGTGACGGCCGTCGAGTCGCAAAGCGGCTGGGTGCCGGCGTCGGGCCGCGTGCGGCTCACCGTGGAAGGGGAACTGAGCGGCCTCCACGCGGGCGACGCGCTCGAAGTCACCGGCCGCCTCGCGAAGCCGCAAGGAGCAGCGAACCCCGGCGAGCGCGATTTTCGCGAGTACCTGCTCGACCAGCGCATCACCGCGACGCTCCGGGTCGAGAAGTCGGCGGCCGGCGTGGCGCGGCTCGGCGAGGGCTGGCGCGCGTCCCTGTTCGGCTGGGTCGGCGTGGCCCGCGGGGCCGGGACGCGGTGGTTGCAGGAGGCGCTGCCGCCCGACGAGTCCGGGCTGGCCGCGGCGCTGCTCCTGGGCGACACGGCGGCGCTCGACCGCGACGGGTGGGACGCCTACGTGCGCACCGGCGTGGTTCACGTCCTGGCGATCTCGGGGCAGCACCTCGTCGTGCTCGCCGGGTTCGTGTGGCTGGTGCTGAAGGTGTTCGCGGTGCGGCGGCGGCACGGCGCGTGGGTGCTCATCGTGGTCATGATTGGGTACACGCTGCTCACCGGCGCGCGGCCGTCGGCGGTGCGGGCCGCGGTGATGGTGTGCGCCGTGTGCCTCGCGATCGTGCTGCGGCGGCCGGTGATCGCCGCGAACATCTTCGCACTGTCGTGGCTCGTCGTGATCGCGATCAACCCGACCGACCCGTTCTCGCAGGGGTGCCAGCTCTCGTTCCTGTCGGTGTTCGTGCTGGTCTGGGGTGCGGGGGTTTGGCTGGCTCCGCGGCCGCTCACGCCGGTCGAACAGCTCCTCGACGAGAGCCGCGGGCCGGCCGAGAAACTGGTGCGGGCGGTGCTGCGGGTCGTGTGGGTCGCGTTCGCGATCAGCTTCATTCTGGGTGTCGTGAACGCGCCGCTCGTCCTCGCGTGGCAGAACCTCGCCGCCCCGATCGGCCTTCTGCTCGGCCCGCCGCTCGTGCTGCTCACGTCGGTGGCGCTGGTCGCGGGGTTCTTGCTCTTGCTCGTCGCGCCCTTCGGCGCGTGGGCCGCGTGGCCGTTCGCGAAGGTCACCGAACTGAGCCTCGCGTTATGCGAGGTGCTCGTTCACGCGGCGGAGCGCATCCCCGGCGGGTGGGTGTACGCGCCGGCCCCGCCGGTGTGGTGGCTCGTCGCCTTCTACGCCGGCGTCGCGCTGGCCGTGCTGTGTGCGGTCCCGTGGTCGCGGCGGTGCCTGCTCGGGGTCGCCGTGTGGGTGTTCGCGGGGCTCGCCCTCACCGGCCAGCCGCGAACGGGCGACGAGTGCCGGTTCACGTTCCTCGCCATCGGCCACGGGTGCTGCGTGGTGATCGAGACCCCCGACGGCCGCGTGCTGCTCTACGACGCCGGCACCACCGCCGGCCCGGACGCCGTGCGCCGCACGGTCGCGCCGTTCCTGTGGGCTCGCGGAGTGTCGCGGATCGACGAGCTGTTCGTCTCGCACGCCGACCTCGATCACTTCAACGGGATTCCCGAACTGCTCGGGCGCTTCCCGGTCGGCCGCGTGACGCTGACGCCGACGTTCTCGGACAAGTCCTCGCCCGGCGTAGAAGCGGCGCTCGCGGCGTTCGAGCGGCACAGGGTCGCGACGCGCATCGCCGTCGCCGGGGACCGCTTCGAGGCCAGCGGCGTGACGTTCGACGTGCTGCACCCGCCGGCCGAGCGGCTGGAGGGTAACGAGAACACGCGGAGCCTCGTACTGCTCGTTCGCTCCGGTCCGCACGCGGTGCTGCTCACCGGCGACCTCGAAGGGGCCGGGCAGGCACGCGCCGTCGATCGCCCGGTTCCGCCCGTGGACGTGATGCTCGCCCCGCACCACGGCGCGAAGTCGGCGCACCTCCCGCTGCCGTCGCTGATGGCGGCGTGGGCGAAGCCGAAGCTGGTGATCTCCAGCCAGCGCCCGGGGCCGACCGACCACCTGACCCGGGCCTACGCCGGCGCGACCGTGTGGGACACGCCGACCGCCGGCGCGGTGACCGTGCGGTGCCACTCCACGGGCGTGATCGCCGAAGCGTTCCGAACGGGCGAGGTGCTCGTCGTGCGGCGCGGAAGATAAACGAACCAACCCCATCACCGCGGAGTTCGAGCAATGACTGACGAGGACGCTCTCCTGGCAACGATTTGCGCGAACCCGGACGACGACATGCCCCGGCTCGCGTTCGCCGATTGGTTGGACGAACAAGGTGGCCGAGTCAACTCCGGGTGGGCGGAACTCATTCGGGCGGAGATCGTGCTCGCTCGGGGGGGCGGTGCGGACCGCACGGCGCTTGCCGAGCGAGACCGCGAGCTGACTGCCGAGTTGAAGCCGGGTTGGTCGGATCGAATGGGATTCGAGGACGGGCTGTCGTGGGAGAATTGGATTCGCGGCTTTCCGATCACGCTCGCCGGTCCCGGTGGGGCGATCGTTGCCGCCCGCCGCAACTTCGCGAACCGGATCCCGATCCGCGAGTTCAACCTCAGAGACACGTCCGACGCCGACGTGGTTGAATTCACGCGGTGGCCCGAACTGACCCTCGTTTACAAGCTCGGGGCGTGGGCCGACTATGGAGCCGTCACACAACGGAGCATCTTCGCGATGGCCGGCTGCGAGTACCTGTCGAACTTGGAGCGACTGCGGATGCAATGGGTCACTCTCTCCGACGCCGCAGCGGTTGCTTTCCTTGAATCCCCGTACATGGCGCGGATTATCGACATCCGGATGAGCGTTGCGGGGCTTGCGACTTCCCTGTCGGACGAAACCATGCAGCGGATCCGCGGGCGGTTCGGCGACTGGGGCATTCGCTGAACCTCCTCCGGGGCGGCGCTGTCTGGTAGAAAGACCGTGGCGGGACGGCGCGGGCATTTCCCGGCCGATCGCACTCGGAAGGATGAGGGTAATGGCCGCAACGACCACCTGGTTCCAGACCACCGCGATCGACTACCCGAACAGCCGCCCGCACATCGGCACGGCGTTCGAGAAGCTCGGGGCCGACGTCCAGGCCCGGTACCGCCGCATGGAGGGGTGCGACGTCTTCTTCCTCATGGGGAACGACGAGAACACGGTGAAGGTGAGCAAACGCGCCGCCGAACTCGGCCTCGACACCCAGGCGTACTGCGACGACATGGCCCGCCAGTTCCAGGAGGTCTGGAAGGCGCTGGACATCAGCTACGACACCTTCGTGCAGACCAGCTCCGAGCGGCACAAGCAGTGCTGCCGCAAGTTCATCCAGAAGGTGTACGACAACGGGTACATCTACAAGGGCGAGTACGGCGGCTGGTACTGCGACGGGTGCGAGGAGTTCAAGAGCGAGAAGGTCCACACGGAGCACGCCGGGAACTGCCCGGTTCACAAGCGCCCGCTCATTCGCCGCTCGGAGCCGTGCTGGTTCTTCAAGCTGTCTGCGTTCCAGGAGCGTTTGCTGAAGCACCTCAAGGAGAACCCCGAGTTCGTCCAGCCGGAGAGCCGCCGGAACGAGATGATCGGGTTCATCGAGGCCGAGGGGCTGCAAGACCTGAACATCTCGCGGACCGGCGAGGAGTGGGGCATCCGGCTTCCGTTCGATCTCGACTTCACGGTCTACGTGTGGTTCGACGCCCTGCTGACCTACGTCACCGGCATCGGGTACGGCGACGACGAGGCGACGTTCCGCAAGTACTGGCCGGCAGACGTCCACTTCATCGGCAAGGACATTACCCGGTTCCACACGCACATCTGGCCGGCAATGCTGTGGGCGGCGGGCGAGGAAGCGCCGAAACGGGTGTTCAGCCACGGCTTTGTGTACTTGAAACTTCCCGAGGGCAAACTCGAGGAGAAGGGAGAAGCCACCGGGCTGGTGAAGATCGGAAAGTCTACGCTCAAGGAACTGGGGCTGGAGTACCTCGCCGAGCCGATGGAGATCATCAAGAAGTTTAGCTCGGAGTCGTTCCGGTACTACTTCCTTCGCGAGTGCCCGTTCCCGTCGGACGGCGAGTTCAGCCCCGAGCGGTTCGTTGAGGTCTACAACTCGGAGCTGGCGAACAACCTCGGGAACCTGTTCTCGCGCGAGATGACGATTACGTGGAAGAACTTCGAGGGCGTGTTCGCCGGCACGGCCGGGAAGGTGCCCGAGACGGTGGTGCCGGGGCTGAACCTCGCGGAGTTCGTCGCCACGGTTCGCGGGCACGTCGAGGGGTGCCGGTACAACCAGGCGCTCCAGGCGATCGTGCAAGAGTTCCTCACGCCGACGAACCAGTACCTCGAAGCGAACGCGCCGTGGAAGCTCGTGAAGACCGACAAGGACGCGGCCAAGCGGGTGCTGTTCAACGCGGTGCAGTCGCTCCGCGTCGCGAGCATCCTGCTCAAGCCGTTCATCCCGAAGTCGGCCGAGGCGATCTACACGAGCTTCAACTTCCCGAAGCCGTGGGCCGAGGTGACGTACGCCGACGCCGCCGAACTCCTCGCCCAACCCGACGACCTGCGGGTGACCGCCGAGTTGGTCGAGGGCAAGGTGAAGCCGCTGTTCCCGCGGATCGGGTAGCACACAGCACACACGCCCACCCGTCGCGACGGGTGGGCGTGTGTCACCCCAGCGCCGCCGTGTACGCCTCGTCGTTGAAGCCGATCAGCAGCGTCCTGCCGACGCGGGCGGCCGGCGCGCGGAGGTTGCCGGTCGGCCCCATCAGGTGCTTCAGCAGTTCCTCGTCGGCCGGGCGGTCCTTCTTCAGGTCGAACCGCACCACCTTCGGCCCCTTCATCGCGACGAGCGTCTCGACGCCGTCGAGCAACTTCAGCGCCTCGGCCTCGGTGAACCGGACCTTGCGGGCGTCCACGGTTTCGGTCACCGCCACCCCGGCCCCGTCGCGGTGCGCCTCGGCCCGCTGACAGGTGACGCACGACTTCCGGTGGTACAGCCAGTCGATCTTCTTCTGCATCGGGTGCTCCTGGTCGGGCCGGCTGTGCCGGCCGTCCGTTGGTGCGTGGCGGGCGTCCCCGGCCGGCACAGCCGGCCCTACACGACAGGAGCCCACTCATTGTTAGTGAGTGGGCTCGCGTGCGGTCAACCGGACCGGGCCGGGGTCACTTCTCGACCGGCTTGTCGGGTGCCGGGGCTGGTTGCGGCGGGACCGCGGGGGCTTCGACGGCCGGGACTGCGGGGAAGACCTGCACTCCGCCGAACCCGCCGATGACGCCGCCGCCCGGGCCGATCGGGAACACCGGGTTCACCGGGGTCGAGCCGGTCGGGCCGTCGCCGTCCTCGCGGAGCACCTTGGCCTTGTCGTGGGTGGTCACGAACAGCACGTTCGCCATGCGGACGGCCCGCAGGTCGGCGACCTCGGACAGGAGCCGCACGGCCGTCTCGAGCGGCACGTCTTCGAGCTTCAGGGTCACGGCCTTCTTCGCCTTCTCGCCGAGCCGCGGGTCCACGACGACGTTCGCGCCGCTGTCGGCGGCGAGTTGCTTGATCGCGGTGCCGAAGTCGGTGCCGTCGCAGTCGACGCTCACCCGCTGCCGGAGCTGCCGGGCGGTGACGCCGTCCTCGGTCGAGATGAACACGCCGTCGCGGGTGGTGCCGAACTTCAGGTTGTACGGCTCCAGGACCTTCTTGAGCCCGTCCTTGAGCTTGACCTGCTTCAGGTTCACGGTGACGACCGGCTGGTTCACGTCGAGGCCGAAGTTGGCGAGCGTGCTGTCGAGGACGATGTTGAGCTTCGACTTCTCCTTCAGGTCGGTGACCACGTCGAGGAGGGTGCGGCCCTCGTAGTTCATGTCCCCGACCTCGTCGAGCGCCTTGCGGACGGCGGCCATCGGGTCGGCGGCCTTGGCCGGTGCGGCCGGGACCGGGGCGGCCTGGGCCGCGGCCGTCGCGGCGAACAGCACGGCGATCATCATCCAGCGGACGGTCGCTCGCATCGGAATCGCTCCGGGGTGGTGAAGGCCGCCGGGGAGTGGAGCAGCCAGAGACAGGGTAGACCTTCCATCCAGACGATTCAAACCGAAATTCGTTTGCCGCGACAACGGAATCGGTCGCCCTGCGTCCGCAAGTCATTCCGCGGGCGGGAGCTTCTCCCAGCTCGCGGCCGTCACCCCGGGTTCGATCATCACGCGGTTCACCACGTCCTGCACCCCCTTGTCGTCGCCCGGGTCGGCGGACACCTCGGCGACCAGTGAGGCCCGCTTGCGGCCCTTCTTCTTCCGGGCGGTGATCCCGGTGAGCGCCATTCCCGGGGTGCCGTTGGTGTGCCGGGCCAGGGCGGTCCTCACGACGGCGCTGTCCCGGGACTCGCACGACACCCGCACCCGGTACCGGGCCGGCTGCCCGCCGTACCGCTTCTGCCGGCGATCGATGGCGCGGGCGAGCGGGCGCAGGCCGACCACCCCGGTGAGCACCGCGACCACGCCGACCGCCGCGTGCCCGCCGAACCCGGCCCCGGCCAGGGTGCCCACGGCCGCCGAGCACCACAGCGCCGCGGCCGTCGTGATCCCGCGGACGCTCGCGCCCTCCTTCAGGATGACGCCGCCGCCCAGGAACCCGACCCCGCTGACGATGTACGACGCGATCCGGGTCGGGCTGTTGGTGTCGGCCATGAGCCGCGACAGCGACACGAACAGCGCCGCCCCGACGGCGACGAGCGCGTTGGTCCGCAGCCCGGCCGGGTGCTGCCGCCACTGCCGCTCGATGCCGATGAGCGTGCCGAGCACCAGCGCCAGCGCGACGTTTCCGGCGAATTCGATCAGGTCCATGCGGCTCCCACGGGCGCGGGTCACAGCCGGGCGGCGATGGCCTCGGTGAACTGGGTCGTGGTCGCGGTGCCGCCGATGTCGCGGGTGCGGACCTTCCCCTCGGTCAGCACCCCCTCGACCGCCTTCTGGATGCGCTCGGCCGCGGGCGTGTCGCCGATGTCCTTCAGGAGTTCGATCGCCGGGAGGATCAGCGGGAGCGGGTTGGCCGTGTCCCGCGGCACCACCTCGTGCGCCGCGCCGTACACCGCCTCGTACACCGTCACCCCGTCGCCGCGGTTGATCGCCGCCGTGCAGCTCACCCCGCCGACCAGCCCGGCCCCGAGGTCCGAGAGCAGGTCGCCGTACAGGTTCCCGGCCGCGAGCACCTCGAACTGCTGCGGGCGGCTGACGAGCTGCATGCAGGTGTTGTCGACGATCATCTCTTTTGGGGCGATGTCCGGGAAGTCGGCGGCGACGCGGCGGAAGCAGTCGAGGAACAGGCCGTCGGCCATCTTCAGGATGTTCGCCTTGTGGATGCAGTGGACCGACTTGCGTCCGTACTTGCGGGCCAGCTCGAACGCGACCCGGAAGAACCGCAGGCACGCCGGCTCGGTCACGATCTTGAAGCTCTGCACCACCCCCGGCACGATCTCGTGCTCGCTGGCGGTGTAAATGTCCTCGGTGATCTCGCGGGCGAGCAGGAAGTTCACCCCGGTGAACCGGCTCGCGATCCCGGGCATGTTGTGGACCGGGCGGATCGACGCGAACAGCCCGAGCCCGCGGCGGAACGCGACGTTGTAGTTGGTCGGCACCGACGGCCCGTGGGCGGTCGGGGTGCCGGCCCCCTTGGGCTGGAGCAGCTTCGTCTTGAGCGCGACCCCGCACGACCGGACCGCTTCGAACGTCTCCCGGGGGAGCGCGTCGCGGGCCAACTCGAGCGCCGCCCGCCCGGCCGGGCGCGTCTCGAACTCGACCTTCGCCTGGGCGACCTCGAACAGCCGCCGGACGCACGCCTCCTGGTCCAGCCCGATGCCGCCGCCCTGAACGAACACGACCTTCCGCATTCCCGGTCCCTCGCGTGCGGTGCAAAGCCAAGAGGAGTTACCCGCAGATTACGCAGACGGCGGGAGATTGGAAGACGGGGCGCTGGACGTCTTCGGCGACGGAGGGCGGGGAAGACAGTCGGGCACGGGCACGGGCACGCACGCGGGCACGGACGAAACGCATGGCGCGCCGACGGTCCCGCGTCTTCCCGCTCTTCTCCGTGCCCCTGCCCCAGCCCGTGCCCGTGCCCGACTTCTGCCCTCTGCCCTCTGTCCTCTTCCCTCTAAGCGGTCACAGACGGTGCCGGATGCCCCACAGGTCGGGGAACACCGGGGCGAACAGCGAGCGCTTCAGGAACTCCACGCCGAGCGAGCCGCCGGTGCCCTGCTTGTTGCCGATGGTCCGCTCCACCAGCTTGATGTGCCGGTACCGCCACTCCTGGAACCCCTCGTCGAAGTCGGTCATCAGCTCGAACAGGATCTCGAAGTTCGGCTCGGTCTTGTAGAGCTTGAGGATGCCCTCCTGCACCGTGTCGTCGGGTGCGGTCGGCAGTGTGCGGTCGCGGGCCAGGATCGCCTCGGGGATCGCCGCGCCGTTCTGTTGCAGGAACAGGTAGAAAGCGTCCATCACCGACGGCTCGGCAAGCCGCTGGTTGAGCCGCTCGGTCGCCGGCGCGCCGGGCGGGTGGTACTTCATCATGTCGGCCCGCTTGAACCCGAGCGCGAACTCCATCTCGCGGAACTGCGCCGACTGGAACCCGGACGACGATTCGAGCCGCGCCCGGAAGCTGTTGAACGACATCGGCGTGAGCGTCTCGACGATGTCCACCTGCTCGACGGCGACCTTCATGATGGTCCGCAGCCGCTTGAACGTGCTGATCGCCGGGTACAGCCGGTTCGCGGCGAAGTCGGCCTTCACCTTGTCGAGTTCGTGGAGCAGCAGCTTGAACCACAGCTCGTAGGCCTGGTGGACGACGATGAACAGCATCTCGTCGTGCTCCTCGGGCTCGGACCGCGGGTGCTGGAGCCCGAGGAGCTGATCGACGTGCAGGTAATCGGCGTAGGTCATGGCGTCGGGTTCCGGGTGCGGGCGCGGGGGTTGCAGAAGACCTGGGGTTGGCACCCTGGGCTACGCACTGTCGTCCCTCCGGGACTGAAGGCATTCAGCCCCCGAAGGGGGCGGCAGTCCGTAGCCCGGGGGCCCAACCCTGGGTTCCCGGGGGCCCAACCCTGGGTTCCCGGGTGCCAACTGGGGTCGAGGGTGAAAACTCCCGTCCCCGTCATTCTCGCACCTCGGCGGGAACTTTTCGCGTGCGCCGCGCCTCGGAAGGGCGTCTCATCTGCGGAGGACGTATGAGCGACCACGAGGCGGCGCTGGTGGCGGCGGCCCGCGGCGGCGACCGGCCGGCGTTCGAGGAACTCGTGCGCCGCACCTCGCGGCTCGTGTTCGCCCGCCTGTACCTCGACACCGGGTGCGTCGAGCGCGCCGAGGACCTGGTGCAGGAAACGTTCCTCTCCGCGTACCGGTCGCTGGCGACGCTGGCCGACCCCGCGGGCTTCCGCTCGTGGCTCCTCTCCATCGCCCACAACGCCCTGATCGACGACGCCCGTCGGTCCACGCGCCTCAAGCGCATGAACCCGCTCTTGATGTCGGTCCCGCTCGACGCCGTCGCGGCGGCCGGCCCGTCGCCGGTCGAGATCGTGGAGCGCGAGGAGCTGCGGCAGCGGGTGCTGGCGGCGCTGCGGTCGCTGCCCGAGGAGTACCGGCTACCGCTCACGCTCCGGTACATCACCGGGGCCGACGCCGACGACATCGGCCGCCAACTCGGACTCTCCAACGGCTCGCTGCGGGGCCTGCTCTACCGCGGGCTGAAACTCCTCCGGGACCGCCTGCCGCGAGAACTCGTGAGCTAGGCGAGCGGGGGAGAACCACCATGACCGAACACACCTGGGCCGACGAACACATCCCCGCGTACCTCGCCGGCGCGCTGACCGCTCCCGAGGCCGGGCGCCTGGAGGCGCACGCCGCGGCGTGCGGCGACTGCTCCGACGCGCTCGCTTCGACCCGTGAACTCGACCGCGAACTCTCCGGCCTGTTCGCCGACGTGCGACCCGGCCCCGACCTGGAGGACCGCACCGTGGACCGCCTGCGTACCGAGACCCCCATGCCCGCCCCGGCGAAGAAGCCGCTCCTCTCGCGCTGGTCGGCCCGCGGGGCGGCCGCAGTTGCCGCCGTGATCCTGGTCGGCTCGTTCGGCGCGCTCGCCGGCACCGTCGCCCAGAACGGCCTCCCAATGCCTGGCGGCGGCCGGGTCGCGAAGAATGCGAACCGAGCAGAAGGCATCCGTACCTACAACGTGCCGCGGGACGCTCCAACGCGCGACGCCGCGCCGGCAATCTTCGGTGACCTGGTGAACGAAGACCCCGGGCTGCAATCCGGCCTCGAAGCGGCGCTGCCCGAAATCGACCGCATCGACAAGCGGACGGTGGACGCCGCGGTCACGATGGACAACCTCGGCCAACCGAACGCCCCGGACACCGACACCACGGCCCTGGCCCTCCCGGGCCTGAAAACGAGCGACAACAGCACTCCCGGAACCAGTGGCGGGACGGGCAACTTCTACACTTCGTTCCCCGGGCGCTCGGGCAGCACCAAATCGGTGTTGCTCCGCGACCCGTACCCGAGCAAGCCTGTGGAGCGTCCCACGGGCGCGACCCCACCAGTCGTACCCGTGGTGCCGACGCCGGTCGTACCCGTCTCGGGTCCGGTCCCTCCTGGCGACCCCAAGGCTCCGCCGAACCCGACCGCCCCGAAGCCCGATCCCGCGGCCGGAGAGGGTCCGCCGAAGGCCGGGCAGCCGAAGACCGAACCGGGGTTCGCCCCGGCACCGGAGCCGACGAAGCGGGTCGTGATCCGCACGGGGAACATGGAGTTCGAGGTGCCGTCGTTCGACGCCGCGGCCGCGACCGTCACCAAGAGCGTGCTGGGGATCAAGGGCGCGTTCATCGCGACGGTCAACAGCGACAAGCTCCCGAACGGCAAGGTGCGGGGCGCGATCACCGTCCGCGTACCGCCCGAGCACCTCGACTCGCTCGTCCTCGAACTCCGCAAGGAACTCGGCAAGGACGGCGAGCTCAAGGGGGTCCGCATCACCAGCCAGGACGTGACCAAGCAGTTCACCGACACCGAGAGCCGGCTCCGCGGGGCGCGCACGATGGAGACGCGGCTCATCCAGATCATCAAGGAGGGCAAGGGCGAGATCAAGCAGCTCCTCGAAGCCGAGCGGGAACTCGGCGTGTGGCGCACGAAGATCGAGGAGTACGAGGGCGAGTTGCGGTACTATTCGAGCCTCGCGTCGCTCAGCACGCTCACCGTGTCGCTCGCCGAGAAGGAGATCCGCGCCGCCGCGGGGGTGACCGAGAACGAGCGGGTGCAGGCCGGCGTCGAGGTCGACGACGTGGACAAGACGTACCAGGAGATCCTCAAGGCGGTGACCGAGGCGAAGGGCCGGGTCACGAAGTCCGAGGTGAAGCAGCTCGCCGCCGGGCAGTTCAACGCCGCGCTGAACTTCGAGGTGCCGCCCGATGCCTCCGGGCCGATCCGCGACCGGCTCAAGCAACTCGGCCGCGTCGCCCGGCTGGAGATCGACCGCGTGCAGCGGCCCGAGGGCGGCACCCTGCCGACCGACGCGAAGCTCACCCGCGGCGACGCCGTGTTCCTCGTCTCGCTCTACAACCTCGCGAACATCGCCGCCCGCGAGACGGTCACGCTCCAGGTCGCCGTCGCGGACGTGCCGGTGGCGTTCCAGGCGCTCCGCGACGCGGTCGGCAAGGCGACGAGCCGCGTGTCAGTCGCGAAGTTCGACGAGCAGGACCGCACGAACGCAACCGCACAACTCGACTTCGAGGTCCGCCGCACCGACGAGGGGTCCGTGCGGGCCGCGCTCGTTGCCGCCGGCGAGACGGTCGCCCGGCAGCTCACCCGCGCCCCCGAGGCCGACAGCGTCACCGACACGAAGGTGCTGTACCGGGTCACGGTCATCCCGATGGCCCGGATGCGGCCGCGGGAGAGCGCGGCGCTGAACGTCGCCGTGGTGGACGTGCCGGCCGCGTACCAGGCGCTCCGCGACGCGGTGACGAAGGCGAACGCCCGCGTGCTGAACGCGCAGATCGACGAGAAGGACCGGCAGAACATCACCGCGGTGCTGGACGTCGAGATGAAGCGCGCCGACGAGGCGGCGGTGCGGGCCGCGTTCGACGCGGCCGGCGACGTGCTCGCCCGGCAGGTGACGCGGGCCGCCGAGGCCGACGGCGTCACCGACACGAAGGTGCGGTACACGGCGACGCTGGTGCCCGCGAGCCGGCTCAAGCCGCGCGAGACGACGACGCTCGGGATCGAGGTCGCGAACGTGGACGAGACCGCCACGCTGCTCGCGGCGCAGGCGGCCGAGGTGAAGGGCCGGCAGGCCGACGCGCGGTTCAGCCGCGACGCCTCGGGCAAGACGCTCGCGAAGCTCGTGTTCGAGGTGCCGCTGACCGCGGCCGCGGGGCTGGTCGAGAAGTTCAAGGCGGCCGGGACGGTGCGGGCGGCGCAGTCGGTCCGCGACCCGCAGGCGACCGACGGCCGGTTCGCGACGGCCCGCGTCGAGGTCACGCTCGGGAACCGCGAGAGCATCATCTCGGACGACGACGGGCTGTGGTCGCAGGTCCGCCGCGGGCTGTCGTACAGCGCGTCGGTGCTGCTCACGTCGGTGACGTGGGTGGTGTTCGGGCTGTGCGTCGTGCTGCCGTGGGCGCTGATCGGGTACGTCGCGTACCGCATCGTCCGCCGCACGATGACCGCGCCCGCCACCGCAGCGCCGACGCCCGCCGCCGCTCCCGCCCCGCCGGCCGCGTGAGTGCGTGAGCCGTTGACCGCCCGGCGCGCGACCGGGTAAGGTGAACGCACGGAGGACCGACGCATGACCATCACCCTGCCCGACGAGATGCGCGACCGGCTCGAACGCGACGCCCGCGCCGGCGGCTTCGCCACCGTCGATGAGTACGTGCTGTCCCTGGTGAGGGAGGACTTGGTCCGCGGCGATGAGGTGCCGGACCCCGCACCGACGCGGCTGACGCCCCGGAACCGGGCGGAACTCGAAGCGATGCTCGACGAGGGTATGTCCAGTGGCGGCGACGTGATCGCCGACGCGGCGTTCAGGGGCGAGCGGCGGCGGGTCTTGCTCGAGAAGCTCGCGAGGAAGTCGGGAGTTGCCTCGTGAGCGTCGTCATCCCCGCCCGCGCCCAGGCGGACATCGACATAGCGTCGGAAGACCTTGCCGGCGACTACGGGGCCGCGGTCGCGCTGGCGTTTCAAGACCGCCTGACCGAAACACTTCGCCGGATCGAGCGGTTCCCGCTGGCGGCCGCCCCGATCGACCCGCCCTACCCCGGCACCCGGGGATGCGGGTGCGGCCCGTCCGCAAGTTCCTCGGCCGGCTCGTCTACTACGTCCCGACGGCCGACGGGATTCGCGTCGTCCGCATTCTCCATTCCGGCCAGGACGCGTCGGCGATCTTCGGCTGACGTCACGCCCCCAGGTTCTTGATGAGCTGCTCGGTGATGGTCGCGGTGGTGCCGGTGCCGCCGAGGTCGCGGGTCAGGCCGACGCCGGCCTGGAGGGTCGCCGCCACCGCCTTCTCGATCTTCACGGCCGCGTCGCGGTGCCCGACGTACTCCAGCATCAGCGCCGCGCTGCGGACCACCGCGATCGGGTTCGCGAGCCCCTGCCCGGCGATGTCCGGGGCGCTGCCGTGGACCGCCTCGAACACCGCGAACCGGGTCCCGTAGTTCGCCCCCGGCACCAGCCCGAGCCCGCCCACCAGCCCCGCCGCCAGGTCCGAGATCACGTCCCCGAACAGGTTCTCCATCACCAGCACGTCGAACTGCGTCGGGTCGCTCGCCAGCTCCAGGCACACGTTGTCGATCGGCTTCTCCTCGAACTGGATGAACGGGTAGTCCTCGGCCACGGTGCGGGCGCACTCGAGGAACAGCCCGTCGGACAGCCGCATCACGTCGGCCTTGTGGCAGAACGTGACCAGCCGCCGGCCCCCGTGCCGGGCCAGCTCGAACGCGAACTTCACGATCCGCTCGGCCGCCGCCCGGGTCACCAGCCGCACGCTCTCCACCACCCCGGGCACCACCTGGTGCTCCATCCCCGAGTACAGCCCCTCGGTGTTCTCGCGGACCACGACGAGGTCTACCTTCTCGTAGGGCGTCTTCACCCCGGGCATGGTGCGGACCGGCCGCACGCTGGCGAACAGGTCGAGCCCCTGCCGCAGCCGCACGTTGATGGACCGGTACCCCTTGCCGACCGGCGTGGTACACGGCCCCTTGAGCGCGACCCGGTACCGGCGGATCATCTCGAGCGTTTCTTCCGGGAGCGGCTCGCCGTGCTGCTCCGCGGCGGGGATGCCGGCGGCGGCCTTGACCCAGTCGATCCGCACCCCGGCGGCCGCCACGACGCGGCACGCGGCCTGCGTCACCTCCGGCCCGATCCCGTCGCCCTCAATCAGTACGACTTGCATTCGCGGCCCCCTGGTGGGGAGCAGAGGACAGAGCGCCAGAGGACAGAAGAGCAGGCGGCGAAGTGCCCCCGCGCTCCCCTTCTGTCCTCTGCTCTTCTGAGGTGCTGGCCCCTGCTCCCAGCCGTCAGAATGCCGAACCGGGGGCGTTCCGGCAAGCGGCCGGGTTGCCCCGCGACGCTGTCCCAACTCTGCTCAGGGGTGGCCACAAAGTGCCCCCGGAGCCCGTTCGTGGGTCGCGCGCCGCGCTGAAATTCCTTGCGGATCAAAGCCGACACGGGGCACCGGATTAGTTGCAACTTCCGGGAACGGAATCTGCTAGAATCACCTCTAACCCGCAAATGCGCCTTGATCCGCCGCCGGAGGCGACTGATGGACACGACCGTTCGCGCGACCTGCCCCCAGTGCCAGACCGGGTTGCGCATCCCGAGTCAGTGGCTCGGGCAGGCCATCAAGTGCAAGAAGTGCGGGACGGTCGTTCGCACCAAGGCCCGCGGCGGGGACGGGGCCGACTCCGCGGCCCACCTCGAACACACCCAGAGCCCCAGCAGCGGGCACACCGCCGACGTTGATCCGGCCGCGTTCGACTTCAACCGGGGGGCCGACGAGGGCGACGGGATGTTCCCGGGCCAAGGCGCCGCGCCGGAGTACCCCGCTGATAACGGATTCGACCCGACCGGTGGGGCCGACGTGTCGTCGCAGCCCGCCGCCCCGCCGCAACCCGCCGCGCCCCCCCCGGGCTACCCCTACCCGATGCCCCCGGGCTACCCGCCCGGTGCCTACGGCGCGCCCCCCGGGTACCCCTACGCGCCGCCCCCGGGCTACCCCTACGGCCCGCCCCCCGGGTACCCCCCGGGCGTGCCGGGGTACCCGCCCCCCGGCGCACCGGGCTACCCACCCCCGGGCGCCTACGGCGGGCCGCCCCCGGGCTACCCGTACCCCATGCCCCCCGGCGCCGCTCCCGTGCCCCCCGGCGCTCCGGCCCCCGGCGGCTACCCGTACCCGATGCCGCACGGGGCCGGCCCGGTCCCCCCGGCCGCGCCCGCGTCGGGCGTGTACGGTGTCCCGCCGGCCGCACCCGCCTCGGGCGTCTACTACGGCGCGGCCGCAGGTGCACCGCCCGCACCGCCCGTTCCGCGGGTCTCCGGCAGCGTCCCCGTTCCGCCGGCCCCGCGGGTGCCCGCCCCGGCGTCCGGCGTGATGTCCGCCACCAACGGTGCCCCGGCCCGGCCCGGCGCGCCCGCCAAGCCGACCGGCGGCACCGGCGTCGCCCCCCGGCCCAACGGCACGGGTGCCGCGGCCAAGGCCGCGAGCGGCGTCGCCGCCCGCCCCGCCGCGCAGCCGGTCCCGAACAGCGCGTTCAAGACCGACGTGCCCGTCGTCGCCGCCCGCCGCAAGCCGAACGGCCAGAACAAGTTGGTCTACGTGGCGATCACCCTCGTTCTCACCGGCGGCCTGGTCACCGCGTCGATCATCGCCGCCAAGTCGCTCAACGACAAGCAGGCCGCCAACAAGGTGCTGGGCGTCACCGACCCGTACAAGCTCGTCGACTTCCTCGGCAGCGACGACGCCCGCGAGCGCGACGCGGCCGCGAAGGCGCTCCGCGAGATGGGCGACAAGGCCGAGGCCGCGCTCAAGGACGGCACGCGGTCCACGAACCCGGACGTCGCCAAGCGGGCCGCGGAACTGTACACCGCGGTCAAGTCGGCCCCGTCGTCCAAGGACAGCGCCCGGGCCGGCCCGTTCCCGCGGCGGATGCTGTTCATCCACATCAGCAACTACATGTACCTGAACCCGCTGACCGCCGGGCAGCCCGGCGGCGAGGACCGGAGCCGCGGCGCGGCCATCCGCCTGGCCAACGAGTGGAACGTCCCGTTCGACCCGAAGGACCACGAGCGGAACCAACTGTTCGTGCTGTCCGACACGGCCCGGCCCGACAGCACCAAGACCAACGACGTCCAGAACCCGATGCGGAACGTGGTGATGGGCGCGTACGAGCGGTTCTTCGCGACCAGCCGCGCCCAGGACCGGATCGTCGTGTACTTCGGCGGCCACGCCCTTGAAGTCGACGGCAAGCCGTTCCTCGCGCCGATCGAGGGCGACCTCGACGACCCCGAGCCGTCGCTGATCCCGCTGTCGGACTTCTACGACAAGATGAAGGCCTGCAAGGCGACCCAGAAGGTCGTCATCTGGGACGTGTGCCGGTTCAACCCGCAGCGGGGCCGCCAGCGGCCCGGCAGCGAGCCGATGACCGAGACGCTGTACAAGGCGCTCGCCGCCCCGCCCCCGGGCGTCGAGGCCGTCATCACCTGCCAGCCCGGCGAGAACGCGCTGGAGTTCTTCAACCTCCAGACCGAGACCTCGATCGGCGCGCCGAAGTACGCCGGCAGCGCGTTCCTCGAGGCCATGAAGGCCGTGGCCGCCAAGGGCGCGCGGGCCACCGCCGCCAGGCAGCCCGTGCCCGCCGACCCGATCCCGCTCGGCGAGTGGGCCGCCGCCGTCGCCAAGCGGGTCACCGACATGGCCACGTCCCCCGTCGTCGGCCTCAAGCAGGCGATGAAGGTCGAGGGCAAGGGGCCGCCCAACTGGGTCGCGTTCAACCCCGACGAGCCCCTGGCCAAGCGGTTCGAGTACCCGCCGCCGCCCAAGGGCATCAACCCGGCCGAGATCGCCGCCATCGTCAAGGAGCTGTACGTCCCGGCCATCAAGAGCGACGTGATCGACGCCGACATCGCCGGGCTCCCGTTCCGCGAGGAGGTGATGAAGGACTACAAGTCCGAGGTCACCGCCGACATGGTCCTCAAGGACAAGGAAACCTACAAGTTCCAGGCGGTCACGTTCGCGGCGTTCGACAAGGTCCGCGCCATGTGGACCACGACGGCCGGCACCGACGGCCCCAAGCTCCGCGACGAGTTCAAGGCCCCGGTCAACGACGCCCTCAAGAACGAGATCAAGAAGGAGCAGGACTTCTGGGCCCTGGGGATCGCCGAACTGGAGCTCATGAACGCCGAGCTGGACTCGATCGCCGCGATGCGGGACGCGCAGGACAAGCGGTGGCAGGCCCAGTACGACTACGCCCGCGCCACCCTCAAGGCCCGGCTCGCGTTCATGAACGAGTACAACAAGGTGCTCGGCAACGTGCTCACCGAGACGCTCCCGGCCCTCGACATGAAGCTCGGCCAGGACTCGTACAAGCTCTCGTCGGCCGAGAAGATGAAGAGCGGCAAGGACGTCGTGGCCCTCCGGGACGAGGCGAAGGAGCTGTACAACAAGCTCGTCACCGACCACAAGGGGACGCCCTGGGCCATCCAGGCGAAGCGCGACAAGTCGTTCTCGCTCGGCCTCGCGTGGCAGCCGATCAGCTCGGGTACCACGCCCCCGTAAGGGACGTGCGCCCCCGGGGCGCGAACGGAGCCGCGCCGTGTTCGCGCGTCGATCTTCGTGCCCCGGGGGCGCGTGCGTCCGGCCACCGGGAACACCGCGGTGGGAACAAAGTATCCACTCTCGGGCAAAAAATTCCTTGACGCGCCCCACGGGTGCCTGCCTTAATAGTCGGGAATGATGTCCCTTCTGCGCGGCCGGCAGTAAAAACTGTTGAAGCGCGAATCTCGGGAACTAACCGACCCGCGGCGGCGTCCAACCGGAACACGTCGTTGCCTCGTTTATTTCCACGGAACGCCCGAACGGGCCGTCATCAGCTTTCGCCACCCCGACTCACCCAGGATTGCCGTATGTCGCTCCCCTCGCTGCGGATGATCGCTCCCTCCCGGTTCCTGTTCCTCGCGGGGCTGGCCCTCACCCTCCTGTTCGCCTCGACCGGGGTCGCCACCGCCCAGGAGGGCGGCGGGGCCGCCGCGGAGCCGGCCAAGGAGCCGCTCGTCCTGTTCATGATCAAGTCGCTCGGCTGGATCTTCGGCCCGCTGCTCCTGGCCATCTCGGTCGCCATGGTCGCCCTCGTCGTCCTCCTCATCCTCGACCTCCGCATGACCTCGGCCATCCCGCCCGGGTTCGTCGACGAGTTCACCGACACCGTGAACAAGCGGAAGTTCAAGGAAGCGTTCGACATGGCCCGCAACGACCCGTCGTTCCTCGGCCAGGTGCTCACGGCCGGCATGAGCCGCCTCCAGTACGGCCTCGAGGACGCCCGCGAGGCGAGCCTGAACACCCTGGAGAGCATCAAGAGCGACAAGGAGCAGAAGAACAACTACAACGCCGTCATCGCGACCCTCGGGCCGATGCTCGGGCTGGTCGGCACGGTGTTCGGCATGATCCAGTCGTTCTCCGTGCTCGCCACCTCCACCCAGATCAACCCGTCGAAGCTGGCCGAGGGCATCTCGCACGCCCTGAGCGTGACCCTCGTCGGGGTCGCCATCTCGGTCCCCGCCATCTTCTTCAGCGCGTTCTTCAAGAACCGGATCACCCGCGTGTGCATGGACGTCGCCCACATTGCCGACGACCTGCTCACCCAGATGTACCACAACTCGAAGAAGCCCGCGACCTCGCCGACCCCCGGCGCCGCCGGCACCCCGGCCCCGACCGGCGTGCCCGGCGCCCCGGCCCGCTGACCGCTCCCGCGGGCCGCGCCCCCGGCCCCGGGGGCGCGGCCCCGGGGCCCGCAAACCACGTCTCCGTCCGCTGTGGTCTCCGACCCCTGCCCCCTCCGTCCCCTGGCTTCTGGTGCCCTGTGAGTCACGGCAGTACCGACAAGTGCGAACCGAACATGACCCCGCTGCTCGACCTCGTGTTGCAGCTCGTCATGTTCTTCATGATCTCCGCCAACTTCGTCATGGAGCAGACCAGCGTCGAGGTGCGGCTCCCCGAGGCGATCTCGGCGAAGGCGCTCGACGCCGCGGCCAACACGATCATCTTCCTCAACATCAACGAGAAGGGGCAGGTGGTGCTCCCGCCCGTGGACCGCGAGGGCGACAACGACACCCTCGACAACCCGGCCCAGGTCAAGGGGTACATGGACCGCCGCGCGGCCGCCGAGAAGCTCAAGACCCGGGCCGAGAAGCCCGAGGCCACGCTCATCCTGCGGATCGACAAGCTGTGCCCGTTCGAGAAGTCGTACCCGATCATGAAGGCGTGCCGCTCCGCCGGGTACTCCAACGTCCAGCTCCGCGCCATCCGGTACAGCGGCCAGGAATGACCCGCCGCCGGGCACCACACACGACCACCCCCGCGAGGTTGAGAAGATGTCGCGCCGCCAACGGGTATCGAACGACTTCGTCGAGCCGGACCTGCCGATCACGCCCATGCTCGACATGTCGTTCCAGTTGCTCTCGTTCTTCATCATGACGTTCCACCCGACCCCGACCGAGGGGCAGATCGCCATGACGCTCCCCCCCGCCGAACAGGGCGGCGGGGCGAGCAACCCGGACATCACGGCCGAGCAGCCGAAGAAGTTCGTCGTCCGGGTCGCGTCCGACGACAAGGGCCAGATCGCCGCGATCACGTTCCGCGAGGAGGGCAGCCCCGACGACGGCGGCGAGAACCTCGGGGCCGACCTCGGCGTCTACATGAAGAAGGTCAAGGGGGTCTACGAGACCGAGAAGAAGCGGATCGACGCCGCCCAGGGCAAGGGCACCAAGATCCCGCCCCCGAAGCTGACCCTCGAGATCGGCGACAAGTTGCTCCAGCAGTACGTCATCGGCCTGTTCGACGCGGCCGTGCAGGCCGGGTACACCGACGTCGCGCCCGTCCCCATCGACAAGGGCAAGCGGTAGGGCGTCCTGTCGGTTGGTGATGGTTTCAAGTCGCTATCGACTCTTGAGTTGCGGTAGAATCACTCGGGGCGGTTGGGTGCCGGTCGGTGCCCCGCCCCGGTTCCGTTCGTGTCGGTGGCCTTAAACCCCACGTCTTTCGGTTTGTTTCGGCCCGATCCGGGAACTTTATCGGGCGCTGGCCATCGAAGAACTTGGAGGAAGTCCGCATGTCGCCTCAGCCGGCACCCGTAACGCCGATCGCCCGGAACTCGCAAGTTGCCAAGTTGCTTGTGGCACTCGGGTTGTGCGCCGTCGCGCTGGCGGGTTCGGCGGCCCGGGCGCAGGACCCGGACGCGCTCGACACGCAGCCGCCCCTCCCGAAGAACGACGACAAGCAGGCCCAACTCGCGGCGAAGTACGCGATCCCGGG
Organism: Gemmata sp.; assembly: GCF_051859125.1. Lineage (NCBI taxonomy): Bacteria > Pseudomonadati > Planctomycetota > Planctomycetia > Gemmatales > Gemmataceae > Gemmata > Gemmata sp. Next base: position 28,621 of record NZ_JBHYGG010000157.1, on the reverse strand, counting down.
CCGGACCGATAGTGCGATCTTCAACGGCCGCCTGAACCCGATGACCGGCCAGCGCGAGGGCGGGATCGAGCACTTTAAGCCGATCGCGACAGAGAAGGACAACTCGGACGAGTACCAGGCATGGAACACGGTCGTGTCGCACGCCAAGGCGTTCACGGCCGCCGAACTCGAACTGGCCGGGGCCCGCGACCTGACCCGCGACGACCTGCTGAACCTGCCGTCGCGGTACAACCACCGCCTCGACCTCGTCCGGCTCGACGGGAAGCTCGTGCGGGTCCGGTGGGCGAAGGCGACCAAGGTGCTGGCCGAGGCCGGGACCGCGAAGGTGTACGAGGCGCAGTTCGTGCCGGTCGACGAGCCGCCCGGTGCGGTCGTCTCGCTCGTGTTCACCGACCTGCCGCCCGAACTGGCCGCCGTCGATCAGAGGGCCGCGGGCGAGTGGATGACCGCCACCAGCGACGTCTCCGCCGCCGGGTACTTCTTCAAGGTGGTGAAGGACGCCCCCGGCCCCGAGTACCCGCAGATCCCGCTGCTGATCGGCCGGTCGGTCACCGTTCACAAGGCCGGGCCGCCGACGGCCGCCGCGCCCGAGGGGGCCGCGGCCGCCGACCCCAAGGACGCGATCCCGCTCGACAAGAACCTGCGGGTGTTCCGGTTCATCCGGGACAACGCGGCCATCGCGACCGCCGACCAGAACTGGGAAGAGGCCTCGGCCTGGAACCGGGTCCTGCTCCACGCCCGCCGGTTCCTCCCGGCCGACCTGGAGGCCGCCGCGACCCAGCGGAAGTTCGCCGACCTGTTCACCGACGGCCGCCGCGACCTGAAGCTCGACCTCGTCAAGGTCGAGGGCCGGCTCATCATGCTCAACAAGATGAAGCCGAGCGAGAAGCTCCAGGCCGCCGGCGTCGAGGCCGCCTATGAGGGGTGGATCGTTCCGAAGGACGAGCCCCGCGGCAACCCGGTGTGCGTCGTGTTCACCGACCCGGTCGAGGGGCTCGACGGGGTCACCGGCCGCGTGAACAAGTGGGTCACGTTCGCCGGGTACTCGTTCAAGCTGATGTGGTACCAGTCCGGCGAGCGGGACAAGAACGACAAGAACGTGACCAAGAAGGCCCCGCTGCTACTCGGCCGGGCCGCGCTGGCCGGCCGCGACCCCGACGGCACCGCGGCCGTGTCGTGGTCCGGGTTCGTGCCCCTTGTCACCGGCGGCATCATCGGCCTGCTCGCGCTCGCACTCGCCCTGGCCTGGTGGTTCCGCCGCGGGGACTCCCGCACCCGGCAGGAACTGGACTCGCACCGGGGCAAGAACCCGTTCGGTGATGTTGGCCCCGCTGCGTCTTGATTCGTCGGACGCTCGATTGATTCGTCGGTAGGGTTGATTGATTTCGTTCCCGGCGTCGAGTCGCACCGAACGGGAGCGGCGTGGGCCGAAAGACGGCGACGCAATTTTCCGTACCGCCCGCCCGAACTCGGGTCCGGGCCAGCCCGAAGGAGACGGACCGTGAGTGAGAAGAAACCAGACCCGGCCAACAACGGTCAACCGGCTAAGGCCGGGGCCGCGGCCGGCGGCGCGGCGGTCATCCGCCGCGTCGACGCGGCCGAGGAGACGTCGCAGGAAAGGCTGATGAAGAAGCACGTTCCCGCGTGGGTCATCAGCGGGGCCGTGCACGTCGGCCTGATCGCGATCATGATCCTGATGTTCGGCGGCCGCGGCGTGACCGCGAAGCCGCCCGAGAAGATCGTCTCGACGTCCGTCGAGAAGGAAGAGGAGCCGCCCGAGAAGGACCTGACGAACGAGGACCCGGGCCTCCAGTCGAACCTCGAGGCCGCGCTGCCCGAGATCGAGCGGGTCGACAAGCAGACCGTCGACGCCGCGGTGACGATGGACAACCTGGGCCAGCCGAACGCCCCGGAGACCGACACCACGGCGCTGGCCCTCCCGGGCCTGAACACCAGCGACAACAGCGTCCCCGGCGTCACCGGCGACACCGGCAGCGCGATGTCGGGCACCGGCGGCATGAACGGGTCGCAGTTCGCGTCGTTCCCCGGCCGCAGCGGGGCGACCAAGAGCCGGATGCTCCGCGAGGGCGGCGGCAACGACGAGAGCGAGCGGGCCGTGGCACGGGGCCTGGCGTGGCTCGCCCGCCAGCAGAAGCAGGACGGCGGGTGGGAGTACGACGCCGGCAGCAAGGACGAGCGGGTCGCCGCCACCGGGATGGCCCTGCTGCCGTTCCTGGCCGCGGGCGAGACGCACCTGAAGGGGAAGAAGTACCAGAAGACGGTCGCCAGCGGGCTCCAGTTCCTGCTCCGCAACTGCCCGCTGTCCGGGGCCAACTCCGGCCGCATGTCGGGCAACATGTACGCCCACGCGATCGGCACCCTCGCCCTGTGCGAGGCCTACGGGATGACCAAGGACAAGGGGCTGCTCCTGGGCGGGGCGCAGGCCGCGATCAACCACATCGTCAAGGCCCAGGCGGCCAACGGGAGCTGGGGCTACGCCCCCGGCAGCCCGGGCGACACGTCGATCGTCGGGTGGCAGATCCAGGCCCTCAAGGCGGCCAGCCTGGGCAAGGACATCGTCGTGCCCGCGGCGACGATGAAGAAGGCGGTGGACTTCCTGAACCTGGCCGGGGCCGGGAGCCGCAAGGCCATGTACGGGTACGCCGACAACGCCGGGGCCGCCCCGGGCACCTCGCTGACCGCGGTCGGCTTGCTGTCCCGGTACTACATCGACGGGTGGGGGCCGGACAACGCCGGCATGGCCGAGGGCGTGACCGGGCTCATGAAGAAGGCCCCGGTGAAGACCGGCGCCGTCCCGGACATGTACTTCTACTACTACGCGACGCAGGTCGTCCACTTCTTCGAGGGCGACGAGTGGAAGACGTGGAACGAGGGGCCGAAGGGGGCCGACGGCGTCCGCAAGGGCGGCATGCGGGACTGGCTCATCGGGATCCAGATCAAGAAGGAGGGCCCGAACGAGGGCAGCTTCGATCCGGACCCGCACTGGATCGGCCGCGGCTGCGGCCGGCTCGGCACCACCGCCATGTGCATCCTGACCCTCGAGGTGTACTACCGCCACCTGCCGCTGTACAAGCGGGCCAACGCCGGCGACGGTGCCCTCAAGATCGTTGACGGCGCGAAGTGAGTCGAACCCGAACCGCAACCCACGCGCGGCCGGCACCTCAGGGTGCCGGCCGCGGCCGTTTCCGGCCGCCGCGGGTCGCGAACCCCCAAGATGTGGAACCGGACCAGCGGGCAGAGGGCAGAGGGCAGAGGACAGAGAGCAGAGGCCAGAACCGGCCTCAGTGTCTTGCACTGGCCTCTGCCCTCCGAGGTTCTTTCGTCTGGTCCTAAGATGTCCCCATGCCACCCCTCGACTGGACCCTCGCGGCGCTGTGCGGCTCGGCCTTCTTCGCCGGCGCGCTCAACTCCATCGCCGGCGGCGGGACGCTGCTGACGTTCCCCGCACTCACGGCCGTCATGTCGCCGGCGCTCGCCAACGCCACCAGCACCGTCGCCCTCATGCCCGGGTCGCTTGCCGGCTCGTTCGGGTACCGCACCGAGCTGCGGGCGAGCTGGCGGTTCGTGGCCCGGATGATCGTGCCGAGCCTCGTCGGCGGGCTCGTCGGGGCGTACCTCGTCGGCCGGAACCAGCAGGCGTTCGCCGACCTCGTCCCGTGGCTCATCCTCACGGCGGCCGTGCTGTTCGTGGTGCAGGGACCGATCTCGCGGCGGCTCAAGGCGCGCGCGCCGGTCGCGCCGCCCCCGCTCCCGGGCGCCGCGCCGGCGGAGGCCGGGCCGGGCGCGCAGGCGGCCGCAATCGGGTTTCAGTTCCTGGTCGCGGTCTACGGCGGCTACTTCGGCGCGGGGATCGGCATCCTGATGCTGAGCACGCTCGGGTTCATGGGCGTGGGCGACATCCACCGGATGAACGCGGTGAAGACGTTCCTGGCGACGGGGATCAACGCGGCCGCGGTCGTGGTGTTCGTCCGCGACGGGCTGGTGGCCTGGGAGTACGCCTGGCCGATGGCGGTGACCGCGATCCTCGGCGGCTACGCCGGGGCGCGGGTGGCGCTGCGGCTCCCGGCCGCCTACGTCCGCTACGCGGTCATCGCCATCGGGTTCGGACTGTCGGCGTACTACTTCGCCCGGCGGTGACGCGGGACCCGGCCCGGTCCGGCCCGGTGTGGATCGTTATCGGTCCGAGCCCGAGCGCCGAGCGAGGGCTCACGCCCCACCCCTCGCTCGGCGCTCGGGCTCGGACCGGACCGGACCGCGGCCCCCACCCCCATTACTTCGCCCGCGGCTCGACGCCGAGCAGGTGCCGCACGAAGTGGTCCGCCCGCCGGCGGGTGCCGTAGGGGGTCTCGGCCGCGCCGTGCCCGGCCCCGGGGACGATGAGCAGGTCGAAGTCCTTGTCCGCCTTCACGAGCGCGTTCGCCACCTGCATCGTGCTCGACGGGTCCACGTTCCGGTCCAGCTCGCCGACGACCAGGAGCAGCTTCCCCTTCAGCTTGTGCGCGTGCGTGACGTTCGACTGCTCCGCGTAGTGCGGGCCGACGGGCCACGACATCCACGCCTCGTTCCACCACACCTTGTCCATGCGGTTGTCGTGGCACCCGCAGTCGCTCACGGCCACGGTGTAGAAGTCGCCGTGGGCCAGCAGCGCCCGGGTGCTGCTCTGGCCGCCGGCGCTGCCGCCGAAGATACCGACGCCCCTCGCGATGTCCATCTCGGGGCGGGTCGCGGCGGCCGCCTTGATCCACGCGATCCGGTCCGGGAGCCCGGCGTCGCCGAGGTTCTTCCAGCACACGTCGTGGAACGCCTTGCTCCGCCAGTTCGTGCCCGTGCCGTCGATCTTCACCACGATGAACCCGAGTTCCGCCATCCGCTGCTCGTACGGCGCGGCGCTGAACGCCTTGCGGACGTGCTGGTCGTGCGGGCCGGCGTAGATGTGCTCGATCACCGGGTACGTCTTCTTCGGGTCAAAGGTGCTCGGCCGCACGATGTACCCGTGGATGTCGGTCGCCCCGTCGCGGCCCTTGGCGGTGAACCGCTCGGGGAACCGCCACCCGGTCTTGAGCAGCGCCGACGCATCGGCCGCTTCGAGGTCGCACACCTTCGTGCCGTCCGACACCCGGCGCAGTTCCGTGATCGGGGGCAGGTCGGCCCGCGAGAACGTGTCGACGAGGAACCGGCGGTCCGGCGAGTACACGACGCTGTGCGTGCCGTCGCCACTGGTCAGGTGCGTCGGCCCGGTGCCGTCGAGCTTCACCCGGCAGAAGTGGACGTGGTACGGGTCCTGCGACGGGTGGACGCCGCCGGCCCGGAACCACACCTGCCGCTCCTTCTCGTCCACGCGGTCCACGCCGCGGACCACCCACTCGCCGCTGGTGATCGGCTTGGCCGCGCCGGTCTTCAGGTCGACGAGGTACAGGTGGTTCCACCCGCTCCGCTCGCTCATCCACACGGCCTCGTCGGTGCCGTCGAGGTAGTGGAGGTGGAGCTTGTAGGCGTAGTCGAAGAACGTCTTGCACTCCTCGTTGACGACCGCCGTCACCTTGCCGGTTTCGGCATCGATCGCGAGCAACCGCACGACCCGGTGGCCCCGCTGGTTGTAGACGAAGTGGAACCGCGAACCGTCTTTGCTCCAGTGCTCGTGGGTCACGTCCCACGGGTTCGCGAACAGCTCGTCGGAGACGGCGATCTCCTTCCCGGCGGCGACGTCGAACAGGTGCGGCTTCGGCTGCGGGATCGGGTCGCCGGGCTTGAGGTACGAGTACGTCGAGGTCTTCGGCTGGAGCTGGTCCCTGGGCGACGACTCGACGAGCGTGACCTTCCGGTCCCCGCCGGCCCTTGTGCGGATCGCGACCAGCCGCTTCGAGTCGGGCCCCCAGAACACGCGGCCGTAGGCGTCGTCAGGCTTGCCGTCGGTGCTGAGTTGCGTCTCCTTCTTCGTTGTGCGGTCGCGGAGCCAGACATTGTGATCCTTGACGAACACGGACCACGCGCCGTCGGGCGAGTCGGAGCCGCGCCGCTGCTGCTGTGCGGCGATCAACTCGGGTGCGCCTTCCTCACTTCGAGCGGCCGGCTTCGAAGGCTTGCCCTCCTTCGGGAGCTTGTCCTCGGTCACGACCTCGCGGGTGCCCTTCACGGCATCAACGATCACGAACTCTTTCTTCCCGCCGGGGAGGTCGTTGCGGTACCAGAACGTGTCGCCGTTGTCGAACCAGAGCAGATCGACCCGCGCCTTGAACACCTTCCCAGCGGTCCACTCGCGAACAGTGTTCGCGCGCTCGTAGTCGGCCCTGGTGCCCTGCGCGAGCGCCGGCGGCGCGAGGGAGACGAGCGCGAGGAGCGCGAGTGCAACGGTGCGGCGGGTCATGGGGTGGTTCCGGCGGGTGTTCGCCGATCGCGGGTGGGGCGGGGCGAACACGGAGGAGGGCGTGCGGGCGATTATCACCCCGTGAGGCACCCGCGTCTTGACCGGGAAGTGAGCGGGGACTTGTGTTTCGGCCGAATCCGTAGTTTCGAGTTCAACGTTCAAGGTTCGCCGAAACGTACCTGTGGAGCATGGCGAGCGGGGGACGTGAGTCCCCCGGTGGAAGTGAAAGGCGGTTCTACCGGGGGACTCACGTCCCCCGCTCGCCAAGATGCTCGAATCACGAGACGCACCCGACCCGCTTGAAACGTTGAACGTTGAACTCGAAACTACGGACGCGGCGTCAGTTCTTGCGCGGCGGGTTCGGCCCCTTCTGGCCGCCGATTCCCGCGGGCCAGCCGAAGCTACCGGGGCCGCCCATCGGGCGCTCGGCCTCCGTGCGGGCCTCCTTCGCAGCACGGTGGTCGCCGAGCCGCTCGCACACGTCGGCGAGCTGGCGGTTGGCCGCGGCGAGCGCCTCCCAGGGCGGGCGGCCGGTCATTCCGCCGGGGCCGCCGCGGCGGTCGCCGAACCGCTTCAACTCGCCCACGGCCTCTTCGAGCGTCGCGCGGGCTTCGCGGAACCGGTTCTCCTCGGCGTAGTGCGCGGCGAGGAGCGAGCGGGCCAGCGTCAGCTCGAACGCCGCGGACGGTGGCCGCGGTTCGGCCGGGTCGCGGGGCGGGGCCAGCGCGGCGAGCGCCTCGCGGTACAGGCGCTCGGCCCCGGCGCGGTCGCCGGCCCGGCCCTTCACCCACGCGAGCTTGAGCGTCAGCGAGGCGGCGAGGTGCGGCCGCACGGTGTCGTCGAGGTCCGCGGCGAGTTCGCGGGCGCGGACCAGGAGCCGCTCGTATTCCGGGAAGGCGTCGGGCGGTGCGGCGAGGTACGTGAGCACCAGCTCGGTGCGGACCCCGCGGTCCCCCGGGTACTCGCGGGCCAGCGGCTCGAGCTGCGACGCGGCGCGGCGGAACGACGCGGCGGCCTTCTCGGCGTACCCGCGGACGAACTGCACCTCGCCGACGCGGCGGTGCGCCCGGCCCGCGTCGAGCTGGAGCTTCGGGTTCGTGGCGTTCTGCTCGGCGAACTTGTCGTAGAAGTTCAGGATCGCCTCGAGGACCGCGGCGCGCTCGTCCTCCCCGGGCGGGGCCGGCGGGCGGGTGCCGGTCTGCGGGAGCGGGAGGCCGATGCCGATGCCGAGGGTGAACGGGCCGGGGCCGAACCCGCGGCCGAACGGCCCGCCCTGGGGCTGCCCGCCGGCCGCGTCGAACACCGCGTCGAACGCCTCCAGGCTCATCCGCAGGTTCGCTTCGAGTTTCTCGGACGCGCTCACGGCCCCGGCCCGGGCCGCCTCGGCCTCGCCGCGGGCCTTCTTCGACTCAGCGAGCTGGGCCGCCTCGGCCGCGAGCGCCTTGCGGGTGTTCGCGTACCCGACCCACCCGACGATCCCGGCCAGCGCCAGCGCCGCGACCATGTTCGCGGTGAGCAGCGCGACGGCCGGGTTCCGCCGGCACCACCGCCACCCGCGGCCGATCGCCGTCTGGCGGCGGGCCTTGATCGGGCGGTCGTCGAGGAACGCTTCCAGGTCGCGGGCCAGGTCGCGGGCCGTGGCGTACCGGCGGCCCGGGTCGCGGGCCATCGCCTTCATGACGATCGTTTCGAGGTCGCGGGGGATGGCCGGGTTCAGTTGCCGCGGGGCGACCGGGTCGGTGTCGGCGAGCTGCTTGAGGAGCTGCGCCGTGGAATCGGTGTGGTACGGGGCTTCGAGGGTGAGGAGTTCGTAGAGCGTCGCGCCGAGCCCGTACACGTCGCTCCGCTCGTCGGCCGCGCCGCCGAGCGACTCGGGCGGGAGGTACTGGAGCGTGCCGAGGATCTCGCCGGACGCGGTGAGCCCCTCGCTCTGGACTAGCTTCGCGAGCCCGAAGTCGGCGACCCACACGCGGCCGCTCGGGTCGAGGAGCAGGTTCGCGGGCTTCACGTCGCGGTGCAGCACCCCCTGGCGGTGGGCGTAGTGGAGCGCGTCGGCCGCCTGCTCGCCGAGTTCGGCGACGAACCGCCAGTCGCCGTACCCCCGCGCGTCCGGCGCGGCCGGACCCGGCGGGGCGACCCGCGACTTCGCGACCCGGGCGGTCTTGAACGCGACGGCGGTCGAGGCGGCCCCGGCGGGGTCGCGGTCGCGGTCGCACTCGCGCCGCCACCGGTGGACCAGCGCGTTGAGCCCCTCGCCGCGGATGAGCTGCATGACGTAGTACGGGAGCCCGTCCTGCTCGCCGACGCCGAACACGGGGACGATGTTCGAGTGGTGCAGGTTGGCGGCCGCGTGCGCCTCGCGGACGAACCGCTCCCGCTTGGTCTTCTCGAACTGCCCGTGGCTGGACAGCACCTTGAGCGCGACCGGCCGCCCGAGCGACTCCTGCACGGCCTCGAACACGACCCCCATGCCCCCGCGGCCGAGTTCGCGGACGATGCGGAAGTCGCCGAACCGGTCGGGGACGGGGGCCGCCGCGGCGGGGCTCGTGGCGCGGCGAAACCGCTTGAGGAACTCCATCTGCGCGACCGCGGGGAGCAGCTCGCGGAGCTGCTCGGCGTGCTCGGGGTGCGCGTCGGCGTACACGGTGACCGACGGGTGCTCGCCGCGGCGGAGCCGGTCGGCGAACTCCTCGGCCAGCACGTCCACCGGGTCGCGGTCGTCGGTCGGCGTCATGGGAGCGGCCTCTGATTCGGTGGCACAGGCCTCTGGCCTGTGGTGCCGGCTTCACAGGCCAGAGGCCTGTGCCACCCGGACCCGGGGCTACGCCCCGTCGGTGAACCCGGGGAGCGTTTCGAGGATCTGCTTGAGCCGGGCCAGGGCGCGGACGTACCGCTTGCTCGCGGCGGCCGGCTGGATGCCGAGGATCTCGGCCGTCTCGGTGTTGCTCAGCTCCTCGAAGTGCCGCAGGGCCAGCACCTCGCGGTCCACCGGGTCCATCTGGTTGAGCGCCTCTTCGAGCTGCGCGTAAGCCTCGTTCTTCGCGGCCGCGTGGCTCGGGCTGGTCAGCCCGCCCAGCAGGTACGCCGCGAGGCACGCCGAGTCGGTCCCCGGGGCCGGGGCGTCGATGGTCACGTCCTTGCCGGCGTTCCGCTTCTGGGCGAGGTGCTCGCGGTGGACGTCGGCGAGCCGCTGCCCGACCACGAGCCGGAGCCACCCGAAGAACGGCTGGTCCGGCTTGTCGAAGTAGTGGTCCACCCGCTTCAGCGCGTCGATGTACGCCTCCTGCAGCACGTCGGACGGCGACACGCGGCCGGCGAGCCGGTGGTCGAGGCGGAGTTGCACCATGCGGCGGAGCTTGTCGCGGTGCCGGTCGAACAGTTCGGCCAGCGCGCCGCGGTCCCCGGCCCGCAACCGGGCGATGAGTGCGGCCACCTCGGTGTCGGTCTCGGCAGGCATCGCGGGTTCCCGTCGGGCGTTCGTGCCCTACTCAAGAAACGGATTCCGCGCCGCCCCCGCGACATCACTCGTCGTCGTCGGGCGGGTCGGGCGGGTCGTCGGTCTCGTCCTTCGCGCCCGGCGGCCGCATCGCGAGGATCTTCTTGTCGGTGATGCGGAACGACTTCAGGAACCGGTGTACGCTGGGGTTCCCCGGCTCGCTGAACTGCCCGCCGGCGACCAGTACGTACACGCGGTTGCCGGCGAGCACGACCCGGCCCGAGACGGTCCCGCCGTTCTTGAACTCGTAGGAGAAGTCGCGGGCCGGGAACCCCTGGTGCGTGGCCGGCTCGTTTCGGCCGAGGGTGACGTTGCTCTCCGACGTGATCGCCTTCACCTCGGTTTCGAGGAACTTCGCGTCGGGGAACCTGGGGTTCCCCCTGGCGTCCTTCAGGTCGCGGTGCGCGACGATGTAGTTCTCGGACCGCGTCCACACGCTGGTCCCTTCGACCCCGTCGTGCTTGCGGTCCTTCTGGGGCTTCACCCGCATGGCCATGTCCGGGTCGGCGTCGCCGGGGAGATCGACGCGGAACCCGCCCTTTTCCGACTCGTGCTCGTGCCACGTCGGTTCCGGGAGCACGACCGCGGCCAGCCCGCAGCACCCGCACCCGCCGACGAACATGGCGACGAGCGTGACCGACACCCAGAACTGCTGGCCCCGGTTCGGGGGCGGTTCGGCGTCGTCGTACCGGTCGTCGGCTCGCGGGCGGTCGGGTCGGGACGGGCGGGTCGGGCGGCGCTCGGCCGGCCCCGGCGACACGGCCTCGGCGGGGTGGGCGACGGGGAGGAGTTCGGTGCGGCCCTGGGCGTCGGTCGCGTCGTCCAGGGCGTCGAGGGGCTGCGCGTCGGGCACGCGGAGCACGGCCAGGCACCCGCCGCACCGGACCAACCGCCCCGCGGGACCGTCGCCGGTCCGCAGCGTGCCGCCGCACCCCGGACAGTTGAACTCGACCGCCATTCACGCGCCCCGTTCGCACCGCACACGGTAAAAGCTCATCCTACCCGGCGGGGCCGGGCCGCGACAGGGCACCGGAAGTGGCGAGATGGGGTGGCAGATTTGGGCGAGCGGGGGACGTGAGTCCCCCGGTGAATTGCGAAGTGCGGTGCTACCGGGGGACTCACGTCCCCCGCTCGCCAAGACGGTCGGCTCACTTCTTCTCTTTGACCACCCACAGGTGCAGGGTGTACTCGTCGCCGTCCTCGCCCTTCACCTGGACCGTCTTGTCGGGGGCCCAGTCGCCGAGCTTGAACCGGTGCGACACGACCCGCGCGCCGGGCTTGAGCATCTTCTGGAGCAGCGGGCTCATGCGGGCGCCGAGGTCGTCGCCGATGTACACGAGCACCACCGACGACTCGGCCACGGCGGCCATGTCCTTCTCGTTCAGGATGTCGCCCTGGGCGATGACGACCCGGTCGGCGACGCCCTCGTCTTTCGCCTTGTCCTGCGCGACCTTGACCATCTTCGGGTCGATCTCGATGCCGAACCCCTTCTTCGCGCCGAGCTTCTTCACCGGGCGGATCAGCATGACCGCGTCGCCGCAGCCCGGGTCGAAGATCACGTCGTCCTTGGTCACCTTCGCCAACTCGGCCATCTTGTCCACGATGTCGCCCGGGGTCGGCACCCACCGGACCACGATCTTGTCGAGCTTCTTGTCCTCGACGGAGAGGTCCAAGGTGACCGCGTCGCCGGCCTTGACGGTGACCTCGCGGGGCCGGGTGATCTTCGTGTAGTTGTTCGGCTCGATCAGTGCCTCGACGGCGAACTTGTACTCCTTGCCCGGCTCCAGGGCGGGGGTCGTGAACACCCGGGTGCCGTCCTTGCCCTTCACCTCGGCCCCGTCCACCTTCACGACGGTGTCCTTGAAGCTGCTCTCGGTCACCTTCACGGTGATGGTCGCGGCCTTCTTCTCCTGGGCGGTCGCCAGCCCGAGCAGGGCGGCGAACGCGGCCCCGGCGCACAGCACTCGCATCATGGGTCGCTCTCGTGATGTGAAAGAACCCCGGGAGGGCCCGGGGTCTGGTCGTTATATGCGGTCGCGGCGGGCGGCGGTCAGATCATGTACTGGAGCCCCTCGCTCTGGGCCACGAGGTCCGCGAGGGTGGTGTTCTTGAGGACGCCCTCTTGGGCCTCGACGACCCGGTCCCAGACGGACCGGACGTTGCGGACGAAGATGGTGAGCTGCAGCTCGGCCTTCTTGCGGGCCGGGGCGGGCGCGTCCTTCCGCCGGGCGCTGGGCACGGCGCTCTTCCCGGTCCGCCGCTCGGGCGGGTCGATGACCCGGAGGATGTCGTAGAGCGAGATCTCCTCGGGCCGCCGGGCCAGGGTGTACCCGCCGGCCGCCCCGCGGGTGCTCTCGACGAGCCCGGCCCGCTTCAGGTCCAGGAGGATCTGCACGAGGAACCGGTCGGAGATGCCGTGCTTGTCGGCGACGTCGCCGAGCCGCACGGGCCGCGGGTCGGCGTGCCGCGCGGCCAGCTCCAGCATCGCGACGCAGGCGTACTCGGCTTTGGCGGAGAAGAGCATGGTGGGTAGTGGTTAGTGGGGCGTGGGCAGTGAACGCGGTGGGGACCGGTGGGTTCGACTCCCCACTCCCCACTGTCCACGACCCACTTTTCAAATCCCGCCGCCGTCTTGCTGCTCGATCACGTGCAGGCCGCACTCCTTCTTGACCTTGCCGGCCCAGCGGCCGGCGCGGTCGTCCTCGCCGGCCCCGACCGCCCGCGTACACGGCCAGCACCCGATGCTCGGGTACCCCTGGTCGTGCATCGGGTTGTACGGCACGTCGTTATCGAGGATGAACTTCCACACGTCTCCCTTGGTCCAGTTCAGCAGCGGGTTCACCTTCACGAGGTTGAACTTCGCGTCCCACTGGACGACGTCGGCCTGGCCGCGGTCGGCCGTCTGGTCCTTGCGGATCGCGCTGATCCACGCGGCCGGGTCGAGCCGCTTGAGCGCCTGCTTCAGCGGCACGATCTTGCGGTCGTGGCAGCACTGGTCGGGCCGCAGGCCGTACAGCGGCCCGCCGTGCTCGCGCTCGTACTGCTCGACCGACTTCTCGGGCCGGACGTACTCGATCGAGACGCCGTACTTCTCCCGGATCCGCTCGGCGAGGTCCAGCGTCGCGGGGAACTGGTAGCCGGTGTCCAGGTTGATGAACATCACGCCGGGCTCGATCTTCGCCAGCATGTGGATGACGCAGCAGCCTTCTGCGCCGAACGCTGTCGCCATGAGCAGACGGGGGTGGTAGCGGCGGACCGCCCACTTCAAGATGTCCTGCGGACTGGCCTTCGCCAGATCCCGGTTCGCCCGCTCAAGTTCCGACGCCAGTCGCTGGGACTCCGTCATCCCATCCCCCGCCGCCCGATTTCGACAGATACCTTATCGGTATCGTAGGGATTCGAACGCGAGAAGAAAAGTGTCCACTCAGTAGTGTGGTTCCCCACGCGACGAATGAGTTGCTCCGTCGCGTGGGGCCGCGTCCCCGGTGCGCTCAGATCCGGATCGGCACGATCACGAACGGGACCCCCTGCTGGCAGTAGACCTTCTGGAGCGCGAACACGACGTAGTTGTGCAACCAGCGGGTCCAGGGCGTTTCGCGCTCGAAGGCGAGTTGCCCCGCGAACACGACGGCGGCCGGGTGGTCCCGCAGGGCGTCCCGCACGAGCGCCTCGATCACCTCCATCACGTCCGGGCCGATGGCGGTCCGCACCTCGGCCTCCAGCCCGCACTCGCGGGCCAGGTCGGCGTACCGCCGGGCCTGGTCGTCGGTCGCGGCGCGGAGCCCCGCCACCTCCGCGGCCCCCTTGAACGACCCGGCGTCGACGGCCCCTGCGAGGACGAACACGCACCGGTCGAACGTGCCCGGGAACATGCGGAACACGTTCAGGAACGTGGTAACGCCGAGCCCGTTGTACCCGTTGCACAGGAGCACCGCGGTGCGGCCCCGGCCGGGCTCGGGCCGGCCGCCGGGCAACCGCGGGTCGCGCTCGGCCTCGGCGAGGTCGGCGTCGAGCCGCGCGAGCCGGCGGGCGACGCCGTCGTAGTGCCGCCGGACCAGGTGCGCGACCGCGACCACGGCCGACGTGACGAGGAGCGTCACCCACCCGCCCTCGAAGAACTTGATCGCGCAGAGGGCGGCGAGGATCGACGCGGTGACCGCGAGCCCGGCGCCGTTGACGAGCAGCCCCCGCCGCCACGCCCGGCCCCGCTTCCGCTCGCCCCACCAGTGGGCGCACATGCCGAGTTGGGACAGCGAGAACGTGAGGAACACGTTGATGCTGTAGAGCACGACGAGCAGGTCCACGCTCCCGCCGGCGAGCACGACCACGGCGAGGGCCGCGGCCCCCATGAGGAGCAGGCCGTTCTGCGCGACGAGCCGGTCCGAGAGGGTCGCGAACCGGCTCGGGAACCACCGGTCCAGGGCCATCGTGGCCAGCACCCGGGGGCCGTCGAGGAACCCGGCCTGGGCCGCGATGAACAGCAGCGCCGTGGCGCTGAGCATGCCGACCGTGACGAACGCGGCCCCGAGCCACGCGGGCCAGGTCGCGGTGATCGACTCGAACAGCACCGCGTTGAGCGTCTTCCCCTCGACCGGGCGGACCCCGACGAACAGGTACCCCAGGAGCAGGCCGAACACCGTGACGGCCAGCGAGACGCCCATCAGGGTCATGGTCCGCTTCCCGGTCTCGGCCTGCGGGGCGCGGAGGGCCGGCAGCCCGTTGGAGACGGCCTCGATGCCCGTGTACGTCCCGGCCCCGACGCTGAACGCCCGGAGCATCAGGACCAGCACCCCGGCGAGCCCGAGTTCGGCGTGCGCCGCCCCGATCTCGCGGGCGGTCCGCTCGGTCACCGCCCCGGCGTCGGCGAGGTGGATGCCGACGGCGACCAGGATCGCGACCGCGTGCGTGGCGATGAACGCGAAGAACACCGGCACCCACATCACGACCGACTCGCGGACCCCGCGGAGGTTCACGACGGTCATCGCGGCCACGCCGCCGCACGCGAACGGCACCTTCCACGCCCGCCACTCCGGGGGCAGGAGCGAGAACAGCGCGTCGGCCCCGGCGGCGACCGAGATCGCGACCGTCAGGACGTAGTCGACCAGCAGCGCCGACCCGGACACGACCCCGGCCCCCCGGCCGAGCAACTTGCTCGCCACGAGGTAGCCGCCGCCCCCGGTCGGGAACAGCCCGATGATCTGCCGGTAGCTCACACACAGCACCGCGATGGTGAGGACCGAGCCGAGGGCGACGAACACGGCCAGGGCCGGGAACCGGCCCAGCGCCTTGTACGTCTCCTCCGGGCCGTAGCACGACGACGAGAGCCCGTCGGCCCCGAGGCCGACCCAGGCCAGCAGCGCGACGAGCGACACCTTGTGGAACAGTGCCGCGTCTGCCAGGTCGCGCGGCGGACCGACCACGACCTCCCGGAGGCGGACCCATGCGGATCGCCGAGACATGCGAGTGACCCCGTGCCGCCGCGGCGCGAACCGCGGTCGCGCGGTGGCGCGACGGTGCCGCGGCGGCAACGCCCGAAACAAAGGTGCGAAGGGGGTCACGGTCCCGCGAGGTGCGGTGAGGTGTGGTCCGCCCTTCCAAACGCCTACGAGGTTAGCTGACGGGCTGGACCTTGGAAGTGGTCTGGTCGCGGGTTCGTCGCGACCTGCGCCCCAACCCCCGGGTGCCAGTGGCACGCCTGAGGTCATTGGTTCCCCCGCGCCGATCGGTACGCCGATCGGCTTAGGCAATGTCAAGTCTACCCTGTTCCGGGCGATTTTCAATCGCGTTGCGGCCGGCCGGCCGCAACGCCAAACACCCGACTCCTTTCGGAGCCGGGTGCGGCGGTCGCCTTCAAGCACGACGGAGGGTACGGGGCGAATGCGGAGTTCGGAACGTGGAGTGCGGAATCCCAACGAACCAAGGCGTGAGAGTCGGTTCGCGTCTGGAATTCCGCACTCCGAAATCCGCGTTCCGCAATCTCAATACTTCGTCATGTCGGCCGTGATCTGCCGCTGCACGTCCGTGTTCGGGCCGACGTACAGGTGCAGGTGGTCCTTGTCGATGTACAGCACCTGGACCCGGTTCTTCCTGGTCTGCATCGGGAACGGGTGGTCGCTCTGCACGGTCTCGGTGTAGTACACCACGCACTCCCAGTGGCAGTGGTGCAGCTGGGCCGGCCCGACGAGCGGGAAGAACCGGGGCGGGTCGATCTTGTCGACCAGGCGGTTCTTGACGATCACGATGTCGTCGCGGAACTCCTCGAAAATGTACGGGACGCCGCGGGTGACGCGGGGCATGGCCCGGAGCACCTCCTGGTCGCTCGGCGGGTCCTCGCAGATCGGCGGCGGGAACCCGTCGCGGATCGGCGGCATGACCGGCGTGCGGCCGTCGTTGCGGTTGCCGTACTTCTGGTTCATGCGCTCCGCGACCCAGGGCTGGATCGGGACCGGCGTGAACAGACCCATCGTGAACGGGTTGCAGCCGACGTTTGCGACCGTCAAGGCGGCCGCGGCCAGCAGCAGTGCGTGGCGACGAACTCGGAACATTCTCCCCCCTCCGTGCGAGCCGAACCGACCTTGGTTACCAACTGTATCGTCCCGACCGCTTCGCGGAGTTGAGAGTTTCGAGTTGGATGTTTCGGGTTTTGGGGTCGTGGCGATTTTGTCGGCCCTGCGTGCCTACGATGACAGGGGCGCGACTTTGAACTCGAAACGCGAAACGGGTCCGATGGTCTTCCTATCCCGCATCTACACGAAGTCGGGCGACACCGGCGAGACCGGCCTGGGCGACGGCACCCGCGTGCCCAAGGACCACGCCCGCGTCGCGGCCTACGGCGAGGTGGACGAACTGAACGCCGTACTCGGCCTGGTCGCCGCGAACGTCCCAACGTGCCCGGCCGCCGCGGTCCTGCGGTCGATCCAGAACGACCTGTTCGACGTGGGGGCCGACCTGTGCGTGCCGCCGTTCGCGGGAGAGGAGCCGGGGAAGTCCCTGCGCGTGACCGCGGCGCAGGCCGAGCGCCTGGAGCGCGCCATCGACCGGCTGAACGAGAAGCTGGAACCGCTGCGGAGCTTCATCCTGCCGGGCGGAACGCCGGCCGCCGCGTACCTGCACCTGGCCCGCACCGTGTGCCGCCGGGCCGAGCGCGCCGTTGTGACGCTGATGCGCACGGAGACGGTGAACCCGCAGGCGCTGATCTACCTGAACCGGCTGAGCGACTACCTGTTCGTCCTGGCCCGCGTGGCCAACGACGACGGCCGCGGCGACGTACTCTGGGTTCCCGGCGGCAACCGGTAGGGCGAGTAAGTGAGATGTAGGGCCGGCTGTGCCGGCCGAGACCGAGGCATTCGAGTTGCACCAGCCGGCCCTACGACCGGGCGTGTCCCATGAGGCTGGAATCGGTCTCACGCGGTGGTTACAGGACTCCACCGACTTTGGCGAAGCACAGCAACGCCACCGCGGTGCCGAAGACCCGCCACATCATTGCGTTCACCGCGACCGCATTTCGAGACATGCGGTCGCCCCACATGCGTGGCACCCAGGGCGGGTGCAGCTGGTACTTTGCTGCGGAATACGATGCGATCGCATCTGCCCGAAGCGCGACGGCTATCCCGATCGACGCGACCAGCACCAGAACAACGCCATCGGACATCGGGGCTTCCTCGTTGAAGGTCACCCCCGCGTCAGCGCCTCGAGTGCCGCGCGGGGCTTGCCGGCCTTGAGTGCGGCGTCGGCCATCTCGACGCCGTCGCGGAGCGTGGTCACGAACTCGGCCGCCCACAGCGCCGCGGCGGCGTTCGCCAGAACGATCCGCCGGGCCGGGCCGTCGTCGCCGTCGAGCACCCCGCGGATGATCGCGGCGCTCTCCTTCGCGTCGGCCGCCTTGATCGCGCTGATCCGCACCGCACCGAGCCCGAACTCGTCCGGGCTCCACTCCCGCACCTCGTACTCCTCGCCGCGGACCACCCGCACCATCGTCGGGGCCGAGAGGCTCACCTCGTCCAGCCCGTCGAAGCTCGTCACCAGCACCGCCTTCCGCGTGCCCAGCGCCGCGATCGCGCCGGCGAGCGGGTCGAGCAGGTCCGGCTTGCCGACGCCGAGGAGCTGGTACGGGGCGCTCGCCGGGTTCGCGAGCGGGCCGAGGAGGTTGAACACGGTCCGGATGCCGAGCTTCTTCCGCAACTCGGCGACGTGCGCCATGCCGCGGTGGAAGTGCGGGGCGTAGCAGAACGCGAACCCGACGCGGTCGAGGCACTTCTGCGCCCACTCCGGCCCGGCCTCGATCGGCACCCCGAGTTCGCGGAGCACGTCGGCACTGCCCGACTTGCTCGACACGGCCCGGTTCCCGTGCTTCACGATGGGGACGCCCGCGCCGCACGCCACCAGCGCCGCCGCGGTGCTGATGTTGAACGTGCCGCTGTCGTCGCCGCCGGTGCCGCACGTGTCGAGGACCGGCCCCGACACGGGGACGAGCCGCACCATCTGCTCGCGGAGCACCTGGGCGGCGGCGGCGATCTCGTCGGCCGTCTCGCCCTTCATGCGGAGGGCGGTGAGGAACGCGGCCCCGCGGGCGTCGTCGACGCGGCCGGCGACCAAGTCGCGGACCGCCTCGGTCACCCGGGCCGGCGGCACGTCGCGCCCGGTGAGGAGCAGCGCGAACAACTCGGGGAACCAGCTCGGTGGCTGCAGCTCCACAGACCACCCCCTTCGGGAAATGCACGGAGAACGGACCGGGCGGGAAGCACCACAGAACCCTGGGACCCGGGGTTTACACCCTTGAACCCAGGGTTTGCACCCTGGGCTACGCACTGCCGTCCCTCCGGGACTCAAGCAATTAGCCCCCGAAGGGGGCGGCAGTGCGTAGCCCAGGGTGCGAACCCTGGGACCGCATTGGGTCCGCGGGTGCTAAACCCGTCCGGGGCTTCCCCCGTCCTTCGTACTTGCGGGTCCAGTGCTTTCCAACTCAAATCGGTAAAAACTGACTTTCTTTCTGTACGCCTGTTCCTTATACTTCCATACACAGTGGACAGGTGTAGGAGGTGCGCCGGTTGGGCAGGAAGCTCCGGGCGGTCGAACTTCCTACTTCCCCACCCCACCGACCACACCTCTACCACTTATGCGCGCTGCGCCCGGGGTCCAGTCATGAGCGAGCCACAACAGCCCCTGACCGACAAGCAGCAGAAGATCTACCACTTCATCCGCAAGCACATCGAGTCGAAGGGCTACCCCCCGGCGATCCGCGACATCTGCGACGCCTTCAGCATCTCGTCGCCCAACGGCGTCATGTGCCACCTGAAGGCGCTGGAGAAAAAGGGCCACATCAACCGCGTCACCAAGAAGGACAACGAGAAGGCCCAGGCCCGCGGGATCACCATCCCCGGCGTCTCGGCCGGCGGCCTGAGCTTCCCGCTCCTGGGCGTCGTCGCCGCCGGCAAGGCCATCGAGGCCGAGGAGCAGGAGGAGCGGCTCGAGATCCGCGACCTGTTCGCGGGCGACGAGTTGTTCGTCGTGAAGGTCCGCGGGCAATCGATGATCGAGGGCCAGATCGCCGACGGCGACTACGTCGTCATCCGCAAGTGCTCGACGTGCGACAACGGCGACAAGGTCGTCGCGATGGTCGACCGGGCGATGACCCTGAAGAAGTACTACAAGAAGAAGAACGAGATCCGCCTGGAGCCGATGAACAGCACGATGGAGCCGATCATCGTCGACCCAAGCAAGCAGGACGTGCAGATCCTCGGCGTCCTCGCCGGCGTCATCCGCAAGTGCTGACCTCGGAGCGGGCGGAGTATTATCCGCAGATTACGCAGAAGACACAGATTAGAGGACAGAGGGCGGCTGTAGCCCCGGAGGGGCGGCGGATGGTAACCAGGGGTGCGGCCTGCTTCGGGCAAACCCCTGGTCCCCGGAGCATCGCGAACCACCCCGGACCAGGGGTCGCCGCACCCGCGGCTTCAAAACCCTCCGCTGATTCTTAATCTGTGTCCATCTGCGTAATCTGTGGATAACTCTCTTCTCTTTCTGCCACCCGTCACCCGTCATGGACCCGTTCAACCCGTTCGACCTGGCGTTCACCAACCCGGCGCACCCGTTCCACGTCCACCACATGGAGATGTGCCTGGCCGAGGCCGAGGTCGCCGCGGCCGAGGACGAGGTGCCCGTCGGGGCGCTGGTCGTCCACCCCGAGCGGGGCGTGATCGGCCTGGCCCACAATCAGCGCGAGCAGCTCCACGACCCGACCGCCCACGCCGAGATCGTCGCCATCACCCAGGCCGGCAACGCGCTGAAGTCGTGGCGGCTCGACCGGTGCATCCTGTACGTCACCCTGGAGCCGTGCGCCATGTGCGCCGGGGCGGTCGTGAACGGCCGCGTGTCGATGGTCGTGTACGGCGCGACCGACCCCAAGGCCGGCGCGTGCGACACGCTGTTCCGCATCCCGACCGACCCGCGGCTCAACCACCGGGCCGTCGTCCTCGGCGGGGTATTGGCCGACCGGTGCGGGGCCGTGTTGACGGATTTCTTCCGGCGGAAGCGGGAACAGGGGAAGAAGTGACCGCGCAACCCGCGCCGCCGGCACGCTCGCCCCACTTATTACCCGCCGCCCGCGGGTAAGTCGTTCCACCCGCCCGGGGCGGCGTGTTAAACTGAGGGGAATCATCGCCGCCCCGCGCCCGGAGCCTTCACCATGTGGCACCGCTCGGCAACCGTACTCTTCCTCGTCTTGGCCGCCGCAACCGCGGCCCCGGCGCAGGTCAACAACGTCTACTCGAGGGCCGTCCCGCCCGACAAGGCGGCCCTGGAGCGGCTGAACCTCAAGATCGAGTGGACCGCCAACATCCCGGTCGCGGGCCGGCGGGACTCGCTCACCCAGATCCAGCTCGTCGACGACCAGATCTTCATCCAGACGCGAACCGGGCTGCTCGTCGCCGGCGACGCGGTGACCGGACAGCTCCAGTGGTTCGCCCAGCTCGGCGACAAGGACTACGCGAACACGTACCCGGTCGCGACGAACTCGCAGTTCGTGTACGTCATGAACGTCACCAAGCTGCACTGCTTCCACCGGTACACCGGCGTGGTCGAGTACGTCCACGACGTCGGCGCGCCGGCCACGGTCGGCCCGGCGGCCGATGAAACGGGCGTGTACTGCGTGCTGGGGCTGCGGACCGGCAACACCGGCACCCACCGGATCGCGGTGTTCGACGTGCTCCGGCCCATCGCCATCAGCGCCCCGGCCGCGGACCCGAACAAGCCGGCCGCGAAGGACCCGAGGGCCGTGAACCCGGTGGACCGGCTCGTGACCCGGTACGCCCCCGAGCACATGTACCGCACGACGGTACCCGACGTGTTCGACCCGGGCCGCGCGGCGGCCCGCTCGGTGGAGGCCCCGGTCGGCGGCGCCGCCGGGAGCCGGACCCCGTCGCTGAACATCCTGTCGAAGGTCTCCCCGCCGTACACGCTGGACAGCGAGTCGCCCGCCCCCTCGATCACCATCCTGCCGTCGCTCCGCCAGCCGTACCGCCTGCGGAACGACTTCCAGCAGGACATCCAGCGGACCGCGTCCCTGGGCGTGATCCCCCCGTCGCTTGCGGCGTCGATGGCCCTCGGCGACCTGCGGCCGCGGGCCGTCGGCCCGCCGATGCGGTGGGAGTACGGGCTGACAACCCGGGTCCTGTTCCCCCCGTTCCTGACGCCGACCCGCGTGTGGGCGGTGACCGGCACTCAGTCGCTCCTGGCCCTGAACAAGCGGGACAAGAAGACGGAGGTCGTCCAGCAACTGGCCGACCCGATCAGCGCCCCGCCGGGCCGCGCCGGGCTGACGTCCTACGTCCCGCTCGGGTCCGGGTACGTCGTCGCCGTCGAGGGGGCGAGCGGCAGCATCGGCGGCGGCGCGAACGTCCTGTGGCGCGCGCCGGTCGGCGGCATCGCCAACCACCAGCCGTTCGTCACCGACAAGTTCGTGTACGCCCACGGGGACCACTCCGGGGTCGTGTGCGTGAGCCGGTCCAACGGCGACCTCGTGTGGCGGTCCGACGAGTCGGCCGACCGCCTCATCGCCGCGAACCAGGAGTTCGTCTACGTCCGCGACCGGCTCGGGAACCTGCTGGTGTTCGACGCCAAGCGGCCGACCGGTACCAAGACGCTCCGGTCCGCGCCGCTGGCCGGCATCAACCTGAGCGAGTTCAACATCAACGTCACGAACACCGCGTCGGACCGCATCTACCTTGCGGCCGACAACGGGCTGATCGTGTGCCTGCGGGACACGAGCGCGAAGTACGCCCGGCCCGTGCGGGTGTGCCCCGAGCCCACGGTGAACGCGACCCCAAGGGGCGCCGTCGAGGGCGGCCCCAAGGGCGACGGCGCGATGCCCAAGAGCGACGCCGAGCCGAAGAAGGAATGACCCGGCGGCGGGATTAGCTGCCGGTCGAGCCGACGGCGGGGTTCCGGTGAGAGGCGCGTCCGCCCGGTGCGCGGCCCAACCGGCGGCGGGCGCCGCGCCGCTCGCCGACATTTCAACACAGCAGTGGTGCGTATGAAGCCGGCGCTCCGCCTGCTGGCCGCTCTCCTGCTCGCCGCGCCCCTCGCGTTCCCGGTCGCCGAACTCGCCGCGCGCCCCGCCGGGTTCGCCGCCCTTTTCGAAGCGCCCCGCGCGACCCCCCTGGTCCTGAACACGCTCGCCCTCGCCGCGGGTGCGGTGCTCGTCGCGGTCCCGCTCGGGACCGCCGCGGCCGTCGCTGTCGAACGCGGCCGCGGCGCGGGGCGAGTGGTGCTCCGCGGCCTCGTGGTCCTCGGGCTCGTGGTCCCGCTGCCGGTGTACGCCGCCGCGTGGCAGGCCGTGTTCCGCGTCGCGGCGCTCCCCGACGCGGGCGGGTGGCGGCCGTGGGCGCTCGGCCTGCTGCCGGCCGCGTGGGTCCACGGCGTCGCGGGGATCCCGTGGGTGGCGGCGGTCGTCGGGCTCGCGCTCCGCACGACCGACCCGCGGCTCGAAGACGACGCGCGGCTCCTCGGCGGCCGCCGCGCGGTGCGGCGGTGGGTGCTGTGGCCGCGGGTCCGGGCCGCGGCGCTCGCAGGGGCGTGCTGGGTCGCGGTGCTGGCGTTCACCGAGTCGGCCGTCACGGACCTGTTCATGGTGCGGACGTTCGCCGAGGAGGTGTACTTTCAGCTCGTCGGCAACCCGGCGGGCGTGGCAGCCGCGGTCGCGGTGACGCTCCCGGCGTGGCTCGCGGCGGCGGTCGGTGCGGGCGTGGTCCTGCGGCGCGGCGCGGCGCTCCGGGCACCCGTCGCCCCGCCGGGACCGCGGGCCGACCCGGTGGGGGGCGGGCCGCTGGCGCGCGCCGCGTGGCTCGGCGCGCTGGTGCTGGTCGGGGTGCCGCTCGCGGGTCTGGTCGTGCGAACCGGCGACGCCGGGCAGTTCGCCCGCGTCGCGCGAACCCACGGCGGCACGCTCGCATCGAGTGGGGCGTGGGCCGCGGTCGCCGGGCTCGTCGCGGCCCGGCTCGCGCTCGCCGCGTGCGTGCGTTCGCGGGAGTCGCGGCCCGCGGCGCAAGTGCTCCTGGCCTTCACCGCAATCGCGTGGGTGACCCCGGCCCCGTTGATCGGCCTGGGGCTGAAGGCACTCATCGCGGCGCTCGTGGCCCTCGAAGACGCGGTCCTCGGTCCCGACGCGGCGTTCGCCCCGCTCCGGGCGCTGCTGTACGACCAACCGTCGCCGGTCGCGCCCGTGTGGGCGGCCGTCGTGAAGTTCTTCCCGGTTGCGGTGGCGATTTTGTGGCCGGCGGTGCAGGCGGTTCCGCATGAACTGGTCGAGGCCGCGCAACTCGACGGCGGACCGCTCGCCGCGCGCCGCGACGTGATCGGTCCCGCGACCCGCCGGGCGGTGCGGCTCGCGGCCGCCGCGGTCGCGCTCCTCGCGCTCGGCGAGGTGGTGGCCACGAAGCTGGTGCAGCCGCCGGGGCGGCGGACGTTCGCGGGCGACCTGTTCGACGCGATGCACTACGGGGCCGACGCGACGGTTGCGGCGATGTGTCTGTTGCAGGTCGCGGTCCTCGCGGCCGCGGCACTGCTGGTCCCCTGGAATTTCCGGGCCCAATCTGCGGCAAATCGGGAAAACCATTGAAGTTCGACACGGCCGTCCGATATCCTAAAGACGCCGCAGAACCGCTACCACCGGTCCGCCGCACGGCCCGCCCGAGGTCGGCTCCCATCGGTCCCAGGCCCTGCGTTCCGGTTGTGCGTGCTGTACGGTCGGTATCGGTCGCTTTTTCCTTCCGGTCATGAGTTCCCGTACCACCTTTATCCAGGTTATCGTTTCAGCGGTCGATACGTTCTTGCGGGCACAACCAGTGGCGGGAGTCACCCGTCGCGTGCGGCCCGAGTGGGTCAGACCGGATGGCGGGTCTGACAGGGGCAAGACGCCGACCCCGCGCGACCGACGCCGGTAACTCAGTTGACAGGATGGCTCTCATGTCGCGACTCCGCCGCTACCGCCCGGACGTGGTCCAATCGCCGCTGGAGACGTACCTCCGGGAGATCAACGAGACGGCCCTGCTGTCCGCGGACCAGGAGAAGGACCTCGCGCGGAAGATCGCGGTCGGCGACACCGAGGCCCGGGACCAGATGGTCCGCGCCAACCTGCGGCTCGTGGTGAACATCGCCCGCGGGTACACCGGCAAGGGGCTCGCCCTCCAGGACCTCATCGAGGAGGGGAACCTCGGCCTGCTCCGCGCCGTCGAGGGGTTCGACCCGGTGATGGGCACCCGGTTCAGCACCTACGCGAGCTACTGGATCAAGCAGAGCATCAAGCGGGCGCTGGTGAACACGGCGAAGACGATCCGCATCCCGGCGTACATGGTCGAGCTGCTGGCGAAGTGGCGGCGGGCGACGAACAAGCTGACCGACGAACTCGGCCGCGCCCCGACCCACGAGGAGGTCGCCAAGCTCCTCGGGCTGCCGAAGAAGAAGCTCAACATCATCAAGAAGGCGATCCGCGTGTACAACGCGGCGCCGCAGTCGGACCAGGGCGAGCAGGGGTGGAGTATCGACGAGATGCTCATGGACGGCCGGTCCAAGACGCCCGACATGGAGATGGTCGAGACCGACGACCTGAAGCAGGTGATGCACCTGCTCGACAAGATGGACAAGCGCGAGGCGACCGTCCTGCGGATGCGGTTCGGGCTCGACGACGAGGAGCCGAAGACGCTCAAGGAGATCGGCGAGTGCCTGAACCTGACCCGCGAGCGGGTCCGCCAGATCGAGAGCGAGGCCCTCGCGAAGCTGAGCGAGAGCCTGAGCTGCGACTGATTGCCCTACCGTATCGAGGAGCCGCGGGCGGAGGGGGCACCCCCTCCGGCCGCGGCTCGAGCGTTTAAGCAGAACAACCCGGCCGGCTTGCCCATCTTCGCGCGGCACGTTCCCCATCCGCCCCGTTCCCGTCACCCCGCCGAACCCGCGTAGTCGATCTACCTCGCGTAACCTGCGCGGGAGGTCGGCATGGTGCGCCGCTGGGCACTCGTTGGGGTCGTCGCGTTCGGCGGGTGTGAGTCGCTGAAGACCGCGCCCGCGCCGCCGCCGGAGCCGGGCGCTCCGCCCGCGCGGGTGCCGCTGCGGGCCGCGGCCCCGCCCCCGGGAATCGTGCCCGTGGCGGCCCGGGTTCCGGCCCCGCAGCCGCCGCAAGAGCCCGAAACGCCTCAAGACGCCCTGTCACTCGCCGCGGATTGCCTGTCTCGGGGCGACCACGCGAGCGCCGCCCCCCACCTGGAGGCGCACGTCCGCGGGCACCCCGAGCAGGTGATGTTCCGCGTACAACTCGCGGAACTGTACCTGCGGCTCGGGCGGGACGACGCGGCGCGGGTCCACTTCGAGCAGTTTGCCGCCGAAGCCCGGCGGTTGACCGGCCCCGCGAAGAAGCAGGTCGTCCACGCGCACACGCGGCTCATGGAGATCGCCCAGCGCGACGGCGACCGCTTCGGCGAGGTGCTCCACCGCGGCGTCGGCCTGCTCCTCCTCACGGCAGAGCAGGACGAGCTGCCCGAGCGGGACGCGGGGTTCTGCGAGGAGATGGCGTGCAAGGCGCTGAAGGCGCTGCGCGAGGCGCGCGAGATCGGGCCGGACGACCCCGAGGTGCGGCACTGGCTCGCCGAGGCCTACGACCGCACCGGGAACCGCCGCGCCGCCGACGCCGAGCGCACCGTGGCGCGCACGGCCGTCACGCCGACCGGGCTGGGGCCGGCGCTCACCGTGCGGGAGTGAGCCGCGTTCCCCGCCGACCGCCGTGTCACCAAGGTGGGCTACTGGCGCTCTCCGTCAGAGTCATCGGTGCCGTCATCTGGAAACCAGATGAATGACGGCTCAACGGCGAGTGGCGGCACCGGCCCGGACTCGTACTCACACAGCCCTTCGACATCCATGCGGGGCGGATCGTCCCGGGTGTTGCGGACGAGATCGCGGAGCTTTTGCGTTTGCCGAAGAAGCTGGATTGCAGCCGTCTCGGCCCCTTCCTCGTTGTCAGCTTCCACATCGACTTGGGTAAAGAAGCTGTGCGGACGCGGGTCCGATTCGCCGTCGACCGGGATGAGGAAGTTGTGACCGCGGACACGCACTGTAAACCGCATTCACGACCCTTTCTACCAAGGTACTGTCTCGTTTGTGCTAGCGCCGCGGGCCGGGCGTCGGCACGAACTCGGTCAGGTTCAACTCGCCGTTCTGGAGGTGCTGGTCGAGCGGCCGCACCCGGCCGCCGCGGGCCTCCAGCGACTCTAGCGCCTTGCTCATCTCGGCCCACCACACCACCGCGAGCGAGTCCGGGTTGTTCCTCGCGACCTCGCGGTGCGCGGCGAGTTCGTCGAGGAACGCCGCGGCCTCGGCCCGCGCCTGGCGCAGTTGCGACTCGCGGGACTCTTCGGCCTCCTGCCCGAGCTTGTAGCGCAGCGCGTCGGACTGCCGCTCCCGCAGTTCCTTCTCTTGAAGCGCCTGGAACTCGCGGGTGCGGATGCCGGCCTGCGCCTGGGTGACGGCCTCGAACGCGGCCCGGACCTCTTCCGGCGGCGCGAGGTAGCCGACGCTCACCCGCTGGAGCCGCACGCCGAGGTGGTACTCGGGGAGCCGCTCGGCGACGCGGGCCGCGACCCACGCCGGCAGCGCCGCGTTCCCGGTGATGAGGACGCGGTCCACCCCGCGGCCGGCGACCCACTCGGCGGCCGCGGCTTCGGTGATGCGCGACAGCGTGGCGTCTACGGCGTCGCGGTGGTTCACGAAGTCGTCGAGGTCCGCGTCCGTCTCGCCGATGGCGTAGTCGAGGACGAGTTGCACGTTGACGAGGTTCTGGTCGCCGGTGAGGAACTGGCCCGGCGGCGTGCCCGGGGCGTCGGAGGCGGTCTGCTGGTCGTACCCGACGGTGAGCTGGAGCGCCGTGCGAACGGGGACGCGGTCGACGCGGTCGACGCCCCACGGGAGCCCGACCCACAGCCCGGGGCCGGGCCGCGCGACCACCTTCCCGAACCGCCGCACGACGACGCGCTCCTCCGGCGACACCTGCGACACGCCGGTGAGGAGGTACGCCGCGAGGGCGACGAGCAGGAGGTAGCGGAGGCGGAACATCAAGCGGCCCGTGGTTACTTCTGCGGCGTCGGCGGCCCCGCGAGCGGGCGGAGCAGCGGGTTCTTCGTGCTCAGCAGCCACACGTCGCGGGTGTTCTCCATCATCCGCTGGAACGCGCGGAGGTTCTGGAGGAACAGGTAGAACTCGCGGTCCTGCGCCCACGCCTGCGCGAGGATGCGCTTCGCCTCGGCGTTCGCCGTCCCCTCGATCACGGTCTTCCTCGCCCGCGCGTCGGCCTCGACGGTGCGGGCCGCGCGGTCGGCGTCGGTGGTGATGTCGGCGGCGCGCCGGCGGCCCTCGCTCTCGTAGTCGGCGGCCTTCTTGTCTCGCTCGCTGCGGATCCGCTCGGCGATCTTCGCCCGCACCGCCTCGGGGTAGCTGAACCGGCGGACGCGCACGTCCACGACCTCGATGCCGTACTCGGCCCGTGCCCGCTCCCGCAGGCCGTCGGTCGCGCCGTCGCTGCCGAGGAGCCGCTGGCGGACGCGCTCGACGCGCTCGTCGATCACCCTCGCGTCGGCGGCCCGGAACACCGCGTCGCCCGGCAGCACCGCCGCGACGCCGGCGACGCCCGCGGCCGCGGTCTGCACGTCCACCACGTCGATGAGCGTCTCGATCGGAACCGTGCTGACGACCGCCGACAGTCGGCCGTTCACGAGCGGCCCGAGGATCTTCTTCGCCTGCTCGGGCGTTCGCACGGTGCGGAAGAACTGGTCGGCGGCCGCCGCGTCGGGCACCTTCCAGACGATCGTGGCGTCCACGGTCAGGGTCGAGCCGACGGTCTGCTGGGCGGCGTCGCGGGCGCGGTCGCGGGTGAGCACCTCGACGGCCGGCAGGTCGATCGACTGGATGCGGCGGTCGATCCGCTGCACCGAGTCGACGGGCCACGGGAGCTTCGCGTGCAGCCCGGCGTCGGTCGCGCCGTCGTGAACGACGACGGGGTCGCCGAACCGGGTGACGTACACGAACTCGGCCTGATCGACGGCGTAGAGCGCCGTGCGCCCCCACAGCGCGAGGAGCAGAACAACCGGGACGAGGGTGTATCGGGTCATCACGCTGTTCGGCACTCGACGAGATCCGCAGGAAGTAGGTGGCGGGCCGCCACGGAGGGCGGCCCCTACCAGATGCAGGCTCTGGGTTTGTAGGGA
>NZ_JBHYGG010000156.1:0-6672 GCF_051859125.1 Gemmata sp. | reverse complement strand
CCCCGTTCCTACGGGGAGAGGTCGCCGCGCTTCGCGGCGGGTGAGGGGAAGCCACGCGAACAACTCACCCGGCACTTTATCACGCACGTCACCGGCGGCGGCGGAACAGGCCGGTCTCCTCCAGCGGCTCCGGGTCGGCGCTCCGCGGCTCGTAAATCAGGTTCGTGCCGCCGCGGACGAGCGGGTGCTCGCCGGGCTCCAGGCCCGGGGGCGTCGTCCGCCACGCGGTCCGCTCGCACACCTGCCGCACCCCCTCGTTGAACAGCCCCGTCATCACCTTCGTGTCGAAGTCCACCGACCCGCCCTCGACCGCGAACGCCGCCGGGATCGCGGCCATGTGGAAGTTCATCCCGCGGACCGTGCTGTACGTCCACAGCCGGAACAGGTCGCCGCGGGTCTGCGCGTACAGCACCGTCTCGACGTTGCTCCCGGCGAGCGCCAGCGCCCGGGGCTTGATCACCTGCGGGTCCGAGTACAGCTTCCCGGCCACGATCGCGTACACGTCGGACCCGTACAGCGACCGGCCCTCGGGCACCGCGGCGAGTTCGGGGGGCACGTGCGGCGGCGCGTAGAACAGCCCCTGCGACACGCCCCCGTCGGAGTGCCGCTCCACGAACACCCGGCCGTTCACCTCGACCTCGATCTCGGCGGGCGGGAACACGCCGGGGATCGCCGACGAGCCGAGCAGGATGCGCTGGATCGTCGCCCGGTCGCACGGCCGCCCGCGGCTCGCGATCGCGCCCAGGTCCCACACCACGAACCGCCGGCTCTCCACCTCGGTCGTGCCGACGTAGAGTCGCCGGCCCTTCGCGTGCTCGACGGCGATCTCACGCACGACCTCCTCGGTCAGCACGCGGTCGATCTGGTTCGCGAGCGGGGTGTTGTCGGCGAACGCCTCGGAGAACAGCCCGCGGATCGGGCGGGGCTTCAAGATGTCCTTGCGGCTCAGGGTGGTGTAGAACTCGCGGAGCAGCGGGTCGTACCGGCACCCGAGGAACGCGAACGGGGCGATCAGCGCGCCGGTGCTGATGCCGGTCACCACGTCGAACTGCGGCCGCCCGCCGCACTGCGTCCACCCGCACAGCACGCCGGCGGTGTACGCGCCGTAGGAGCCGCCGCCCGACAGGCACAGCACCGACCGCTTCGGCGGCACCACCGCCGGCCGGTTCTGCTCGCGGACCTGCTTCACCAGTTGGTAAAACTCGTCGAACCCGGCGTTGCGGGCGAGCGCGTGCTGCTGAACCGGGTCGATCAGGTTGTTGGAGTTGACGCCGGCCTCGGCGGGGCTCGGCGTCCCGCGGAACCCCTTCCGCCCGGCGCAACCGGCGCTCGTGACGATCGCAACAAGCGCGGCGACCGCGGCCCGCGCCCATGCTGACCGGAACGCCACCATCGTGACCCTTGTGGGCGGTGCGGGCGTCCTGCCGGGGTGCGGAGTGTCTCACCACTCAGCACACACGGAACGGGCGGCCGGCTCAAGCCGAAGTGGGGGGAAGAACGGTTCCGGGCGCGGCCGCCGGCCCGGGGGTAGGCTCTGGGCCGGTGCGGCCGGTGCGGCCGGATGCGCGGCGGGGACGGGGTGCGCGGGTCACCCCGACGGGACGAGGACGACGCGGAACCCGAGCGCGTCGTACCGCACGGCCGGGTCGAACCAGCTCCGGTACGTCGAGCGGCAGAACTTCGCGGAGTCGCCCCACCCGCCCCCGCGGAACACGCGGTCGGTACCGGTCGCCGGGCCGGTCGGGTCGGTCCGCGGGTCGGCCGTGTACTCGGCGTACCAGTCCCCGCACCACTCCCACACGTTGCCGTGCGTGTCGGAGATGCCCCAGGCGTTCGGGGCGAGCCGCCCGACCGGGTGCGTCTCCTTGCCGCTGTTGGTCTCGTACCACCCGGCCCGCGCCAGCGCGGCCTCGCCGTCGCCCGTGTGGAACTCGGTGTCGGTCCCGGCCCGGCACGCGTACTCCCACTCGGCCTCGGTCGGCAGCCGCACCGCACCGCGGCCCTTGAGGTTCCGCGTGATCTGCCGGCAGAACTTCTGGCTCTCCTCCCAGAGCACCTGCTCGACGGGCCGGTCGGGGCCGGCGAAGTTGCTCGGCTCGGTCGGCATCAGCGCCGCCTTCCACTGGGCCTGCGTCACCGGGTAGATGCCGATGAAGAACCCCTTCGTGAGCGCGACGGTGTGGGCCGGCTTCTCGTCGGTGTTCGCGTCGGCCCGGGTGCTCCCCATCTGGAACGCCCCCGGCGGGCACCACGCGAACGTGAGCGGCAGGTTCCCCGGGAGCTTGATGGTGAACCGCTCGCCCGCCGTGCGGATGCGACCCGGTGCGAGCGGGTCCTTCTTGCCCTCGGCCCGCGGCTTCTTCGGCTCCGGCGCGGGTGCGCGCGCCGGCGCGTCGGGCGCGGGTGCGGGCTCGTCGGCCGGGGGGAACTGGGCCTTCAGGTCGGGCGGGACCGCCATCTCCTGCGTGTCGGCCGGGTTGAGCACGAACCGCGGCTCGGCCGGCTCCAGTTCGTGGACCGGCTCGTCGGCGGCCGGGTCGGGCGGCGGGACAGCGGCCCTCTCGATGGACGAGACCGGGTCCAGTTCCTGAACCGGCTCCTCGACCGGTTGGGGCGGCTCCTCGACCGGCTCCAGCGCCTTGGTCTGGAACGGGTCGGTCGGCGGCTCGTCGGCCGCGTCGAGTTCGACGGGCTCCAACTCCTCGACGATCTCCTCGTGCAGCGCCTCGACCGGCAGCGGCACGGCCGGGACGGGCCACGGAGGGGTGGCCGGCGCGACGGGCCGCGGGGCCGGGACCGGCACGGGCGCGCTCCGCGGGGTCCCCGGCGCAACGGGCCGCGGGGCGGGCACGGACACGGCCGCGCTCCGCGCAGTGGCGACCGGCGGCGGGGGCGGCGGCGCGACCTCGGGCACGGCCTCCGCGACCGCTTCGGGCACCGCTTCGGCAACGGGCTCTGGAACGGGGGGCGGGGCCGGGGGCTGGAAGAACGCCTTCAGCGCCGCAATCACCTCGTCGAACGAGCGGAACCGGGCCTCGGGCGCGTCGGCCGTCGCCCTCTCCAGCAGCGCTTGCAGCGGCTGCCGCACCGCCTCGGGCACCGCGGCCCAGTGGTGCGGTTGCGGGAGGGTCGTCTGGAACAGGAGCCAGGCGCACGTCTTCCCGAAGGCGTACACGTCGGAGTGCGGGCCGACCGCGACGCCGGGGAGCCGGCCCCGCTGCTCGGGCGCGGCGAACTCCAGCGACCGGGTCAGGCTCTTGTCGCGGGCCGTGGACCGCTTGGCGGCGAGGTTCAGGCTCGCGTGCGTCACCGCCTCGTGCGGGGCCGAGAGGCCGAAGTCGATGACCCGCACGTCCCAGTTCCCGTCGACCACCCGCGACAGCACGTTGGCCGGGGTCAGGTCGCGGTGGCACACGCCCTTCGAGTGGGCCTTCCGCACCGCCTCGGCGACCTGGAGCGCCACCGGCAGGAGCACCGGCACCGGCACCGGCCCGTGCCGGCGGACGACCGCGTCGAGCGTCTCCCCGGGGAAGAACTCGGTGACCAGGTACGGCCGCTCCTTGCGGGCCGGGGCGTCCGGGTCGGTGCGGGCGAAGCCCCAGGAGAGCGACCGCACGATGCGGCTGCCCGGCCGGTGCAGGTCGCGGAGGCGCCGCGCGTCGGCGAGCACCTCGCGGACGTCGCGGTCCAGCGCCGGCGTGCGGAGCGCCCGGACCGCGACCGGGGTCGGGTTCCCGGCGTCGTCCAGTTCTTCCGTGTCGAGGCACCGGAACAGGGTGCCGAACGCGCTGACGCCGAGGACCGCGTCGATCTGGTACCGGCACGTGTCGAACGGGCGGAACCGGGCCGGGTCGAGTTTGGCGGCGCGGAGCAGCGCCTCCCTGGCCTCGGGCCACTTGGAGCTCTCGCAGGCGTCCTTGTAGATGCGGAAGTAGTTCTCGGCCTCGGCCCCCGCCTCGGCGTCGACCCGGGCCTGGGCCGCGGCCGCGGTGTGCGCCGCGCGGGCCTCCTTGAACAGCCCGCACGCCGCGAGGTTGTCGCCCAGCCCCTGCCAGTCGGCCCACTCGACCAGTTCGCCGGGCACCTGCCGGAGCCGGCCGTGGAACTGGAGCACCCGCTCCCGCTCCTGGACCGCGAGCACCTCGACCGGCGCGTCGGCCGCGGCCGGCGCGACCCCGTGGGTGCCCCGCCAGTCGCGCACCTCTCGCCGGAACGTGGCGAGTTCGGCGACCGCCCGTGAGTGCCAGTCCACGAGGGGGTCGAACAGCATGTCGAAGTGGTCGAGGACGCTCGGGGGCGGCCCGTCGAGGAACACGATCCCCCGCTCGGTGCCCGCGGTCGCGAGGCGGACCGAGTCGAACGACAGCCCGCGGGCGAGGTCCTGGTTGTACTCGGCCTCGCGGCGGAAATAGTAGAGCAGCGCGGCGGCGAGGGGCGGGAGCCCGTCCTTAGGGGCGAGCCGCACGGCCTGCGCCAGCCGCGGGGCGTCGGCGGCCAGCGCGTCGGCCACGCGGGCCACGGCGTCCTCGGCCGCGAGGATCAGCCGGGTCGTGTCCCCGCACCGCCACAGGTCGTCGAGGACCTGGGTGCGGTCGATGAGGACCGCGAGCCGCCCGGCCCGCCGCACCCGGGCGAGTTCGACGGCCGCCTGGAGCCGGAGCCCCGGGGTCGCGGCGTGCAGCCCGGTCGCGGCGTTCGCGAGGAACGCCCGCACGGTCTCGCGCAGCGGGGTCAGGTCGCGGCCCGGGAACCACGGCTGCACCCGGGCGAACAGCTCGTCGCCGGCGAGCGCGAACCCCAGGGTCTTCCAGGCGTTGTCGCCGGCCCGCACGAGCGCCCGCTGGAGCGGCTGGGCCGGGTTGGAGAACCGCGCGCCGAGCCACCCGATCAGTTGATCGACGGACGAGCCGAACGCGGACTTGAGGGTGAGGGCGGCCAGCGGACCCATGACCGACATGACGACACTCCGACGGGGCGAACCTGGCCGCCGGACCCGACGCCCCCGCGGTTGTGGCCCGCCCGGTCCCGCCATTGTGCCCCGGGGCGCGGGGCGGCGGAAGCGGGAACGGCCGAACCGGCGGCGGTGCGTGTCCGGGTCGTGGCGGTTGGTGGGATGATATCGATTCGCCGACTCAGCGGTTCGCCAGGGCACCGGCGGCGGCGGGACGAGAGGCGGAATCGGGCGGGGCGCTGCCCTGTTGGGGCTAACCCGGAGCACCAGTGTTGAAGTTGCGCGCGTGGTCGCCCGGACCAGCCAGCAGTCGAGAGTCCCCGGCGCACGGCGAGCCGGGAGCGTCAGCGACCGGAGGTGCGCGCTTGACCAGAACTCCGGTCGCTGACGCTCCCGGCTCGCCACGGTCTCGGGCGGGTGCGGGTCCGCGGAGCGATCACGATCTTCGTTCCTCGGCCGCGTGCGCCGCGCCCGTTCGGCCCTCTGTTTCTCTGGCCATCGTTCCGCCCGGCGGAGTTGCCCTTGCACTGACCTTTTCTCGCGGGCTACACTCGCTCCCGACACGACTCACCGGGGTAAGGACACCCCCACGAGGTCCACGGAGGGGCCGACGATATGCCAGTTACCCGCATCAAGGATCCGAGCCCGAAGACCCCCGCCGCCCCGCCGGCCAACCGGCCGCTCATCGGCGTCAACACCGACTACGTCGCCCCCAAGAACGGCCCGGCCTACGCCCGCATCAACTCCGGGTACGTGGACGCGATCCTCGCCGCCGGCGGGCTCCCGATCCTCCTGCCCCCGCCGCGCCGCGAGAACATGGCCGACTTCGACGTGCTCCTCGACCAACTCGCCGGCATCGTGCTCACCGGCGGGGCCGACATGGACCCGCGGCGGAACGGCCAGGCGCTCACCGCCGTCGTCAACCCGATGCCGGCCCGCCGCGAGGACGCGGACCGCGCGCTGCTCGCCCGCATCTTCGAGCGGAAGACCCCCGTGCTCGGCATCGGGGTCGGGATGCAGCAGCTCAACGTGTTCGCCGGCGGCACCCTGCACCTGCACCTGCCGGCCGACAACCCGAAGGCCATGCCCCACTTTGACCAGACCGGCGCGCCGCACCGGCACATGGTGCTCATCGAGTCGAACACCCGGCTCGACGACATCTACGGCGCCCAGGAGCTGCGGGTCAACAGCACGCACCACCAGGCGGTGAACCAGATCGGCAAGCGGATGCGGGTCGCCGCGAAGGCCCCGGACGGGGTCGTCGAGGCGATCGAGGCCACGGACCCGAACTGGTTCTGCGTCGGCATCCAGTGGCACCCCGAGGCCGACACCGCGTCGGCCCTTGACGTGCAGATCTTCGAGTGCTTCGTGCAGGCCGCGGTCCGGGCCGCCGACGGCGCGTTCGCGATGGCCTGAGCCGGAGGCCAGAACCTCAGGCGGGCGGAGGCCGGACGGGGACAGCGGGACCGCCTCGGCTCCTGCCCGTCTGTCCTGCGGTCTTTAGAACCGGTGGCGGAATGGGCGGCGCGCCTGGGGTGCGGTTCAGGTGGCACCCCTCACCCGCCGCGAAGCGCGGCGACCTCTCCCCGTAGGAACGGGGCGAGGTGGGGCTCACCGGTCCACCGGCACGCCCACCCGACCGCATCGCGATGGAGAAGCCCCGAGACCCCACCTCGCCCCGTTCCTACGGGGAGAGGTCGCGACGAGGCTCTGCGAGTCGC
>NZ_JBHYGG010000155.1:0-6837 GCF_051859125.1 Gemmata sp. | reverse complement strand
GGGCTCGGACCAAGACGAACCCCACAGATCCGGTATCAAAGGTGGTGAACGGCGAGCCAGACGGTCGGCTCGTCGGGCGCGGTCCAGTCGACGCGGTGCTTCTGGTGGGCGGGAATGTTCACGAAGTCGCCGGGCCGCAGCTCGACGACGCGGTCCTCGAACCGGAGCCGTGCGGCCCCCTTCAGCAGCACAACCCACTCGTGCGAGTCCTGGTCGTACCAGAACCCGTCCGGCGACGCGTGCCCGTGGGAAACGATCCGCTCGACGCGCGCCCCGGGCGCGGCGAGCAGCGTGGTGAACAGCTCTTCGGGGAGTTCCACCGGCATGCCGGCGAACAGGTTCCCATTGGGGGTCGTCATCGCGCCGGTCCCGAACTCTGAACGTTGAACCCGAACCGTCACAGCCGGCAGATGAGCAACTCGCGTTCGTAGACCATTTCGGGCGGGAGCCGGTCGTGGAGTTCGAGGAACAGTTCCTCGTGGCTGAGCACCTCGGCCCGCCACGCGGCCCGGTCGCACGCCTGGAGCGCCTCGAACTTCTCTTTGGGGAAGTCGAGGCCGCGCCACTCGATGTCCTCGTACTGCGGCATCCACCCGATCGGCGTCTCACGGCCGGCGGCGCGGCCCCGGGCGCGGTCGATGACCCACTTCAGCACCCGCATGTTCTCGCCGAACCCGGGCCAGATGAACTTCCCGTCGGCGTCCTTGCGGAACCAGTTCACGTGGAAGATCCGCGGCGTCTCGGCCAGCGCCCGCTGCATCCGGATCCAGTGCCGGAAGTAGTCGCCCATGTGGTACCCGCAGAACGGGAGCATCGCCATCGGGTCGCGGCGCACCTTCCCGAGCGTGCCGGCCGCCGCCGCGGTCATCTCCGAGCCCGACGTCGCGCCCAGGTACACGCCGGTGCTCCAGTTGAACGCCTGGTACACGAGCGGCACCGTGGTCGCGCGGCGGCCGCCGAAGATGACGGCGCTGATCGGCACCCCGGCCGGGTCCTCCCACGCGGGGTCGATGGTCGGGCACTGCGCCGCGGGGGCGGTGAACCGCGAGTTCGGGTGCGCGGCCTTCGCGCCGGTCCGCTTGCCGATCTCGGGGGTCCACGGGTTCCCCTGCCAGTCGAGGCACTCGGCCGGCGGCTCGTCGGTCATCCCCTCCCACCACACGCCGCCGCCGGGGGTGAGCGCGACGTTCGTGAAGATCGTGTTCCGCGACAGCGTCGCCATCGCGTTCGGGTTGGTCTTCGCAGAGGTGCCCGGGGCGACGCCGAAGAACCCGGCCTCGGGGTTGATGGCCCGGAGCCGGTTGTTGGCGTCCGGCTTGAGCCAGGCGATGTCGTCGCCGACGGTCCACACCTTCCACCCGTCGAACCCGGCCGGCGGGATCAGCATGGCGAAGTTGGTCTTCCCGCACGCCGACGGGAACGCGGCCGTCACGTACGTCTTCTCGCCGCTCGGGGCCTGCACGCCGAGGATCAGCATGTGCTCGGCCATCCACCCCTCGTCGCGGGCGATGTTCGACGCGATCCGCAGCGCGAAGCACTTCTTCCCGAGCAGCGCGTTGCCCCCGTACCCCGACCCGTACGACCAGATCTCGCGGGTCTCGGGGAAGTGGACGATGTACTTCTCGTTGTTGCACGGCCACGGGACGTCCTTCTCGCCCGGGGCGAGCGGCGCGCCGAGCGTGTGCATGCACGGCACGACGCGCTTCTCGCCCTTGTCGATCTCGGCGATCACCGGCAGCCCGATGCGGGCCATGATGCGGGTGTTCACGACGACGTACGGCGAGTCGGTGAGCTGGACGCCGATCTGCGACATGGGCGACCCGACCGGCCCCATGCTGAACGCGAGGACGTACATCGTGCGGCCGCGCATCGACCCCGAGAACAGCTCCTTGAGCCGCCGCCGCATCTTGAACGGGTCCTCCCAGTTGTTGGTCGGGCCGGCGGCCTCCTTCGAGTAGGAGCAGATGAACGTGCGGTCCTCGACCCGGGCCACGTCGCTCGGGTGCGACCGGGCGTAGTAGCACCCCGGCCACGCTTCCTGGTTGAGCTTGATGAACGTGCCGCCCGCGACCATCTGCCCGCACAGCGCGTCGTACTCCTCCTGCGAGCCGTCCACCCAGTGGACGCGGTCCGGGAGCGTGAGCCGGGCCATCTTCTCGACCCACCGGAGCAGGTGGTGGTTCTTGCTGAGGGGGACCGACGGGTCGCGAGCGACCTTCGAGCCGGTGGCGGGTTTGTCGGACGGGGTGTTCATGGGTTCGCTCGGTCCTTGAGAGCGGGCCGGCGGGCGCGGGGGAACGACCGGCGGACCCAGACTCACAAACTACGGAATCGGCGTGCGATTTGCGTGGGTTCGGCCGGCAGTTCAACCCCCCACACCACGCGGGATCAACGTCATGGTTCGCACCGGTCTCGCGGCGGCACTCGCGGTCGGGCTCCTCGGCCTCGCAGCGGTCGCCGTCGCCCAGGATTCGAAGATGAAGTTCGAGCTGTACAAGGGCAAGGACGATCAGTTCCGGTGGCGGCTCAAGGCCCCGAACGGGGCGGTCCTCGCCACGGCCGGTCAGGGGTACAAGGCCGAGGCCGACGCCCGGAACGGCATCGCGCTGCTCCAGCTCCAGAAGGTCGGGGCCGACGCGGTGTTCGAGGTGTACCAGGACGAGAAGAAGGAGCACCGGTGGCGGTTCAAGGCCGGCAACGGGCAGGTCGTCGCCGCGAGCAGCGAGGGGTACAAGGCCAAGGCCGACGCCGAGAGGGCCGTCGAGGCGATCCGGGCCGGTGCGGCCAAGGCCGAGATCGTTGACGCGAAGGAGTGAGGCGAAGAGAGTTATCCGCAGATTACGCAGATGGACACAGATTAAAAACCAGACACAGAGATCAGAAGTCAGAGATCAATGGAAGATCCGTGCGACCCCCTGTCCTCTGTCCGAAAATCTGTGTCCATCTGCGCAATCTGCGGATCAAGCTCTTCTCTGTCTCAAGTCCGCTCCAGGTGCGTCAGGTGCCGCCGCATGTCGGCGTGGATCCGCTTCCGCACCAGGTACTCGTCGTCGTCCAGCCACTTGCGGCCCGTCGGCCCGAGCGCGAAGTCGTCGCTCACGATGGCGCGGATCACGTCCTCGACGAGGTTCAGGTGGAACCGCGAGTAGTACTGCGCCGTCGTCCAGGTGTTGTTGATCTTCTTCTCGTCCATCTTGCGGAACAGCTCGGTGATCCTCTGGAGCCCGGTCTCGGACGGCCCCTGCCCCAGCGCCGAAACGTAGGTCTGGGCCAGCGCCGTGTAGTCCTTGGGCTGGAGCTTCGCCGCGTTCGGGTCGAGCAGCTCGCGGCGGGCCTCGTCGAGGATCGGCGCGGCCTGTTCGTGCAGCCCAAACGTGAGCCACCCGGCGGCGAGGTTCAGGAGCGTCTGCAGCACCGCGCCCCACGTCTCGGGCTTGGCCGCGTACCGCTTCTTCAGCTCCGCGGTCGTCGCCCCGCGGAGCACCTCGGTGCGGAGCTTCGCGAGGAACCGGTCGATCTCGTCCCGCATCCCGAGCTTCTTGAGGCTCCGCAGGCACTGCCCGGCGACGACGTTGATGAGCTTGAACCGGGCGTCCTCGGACTTCGAGCGGAGCAGCTCCGACACCTCGTCGACGAGCTTCTTGACGAGGTCGCCGCGGTCGAAGTGCCCGGCCATGAACAGCGCGCGCTCGATCAGTTCGCCCTGCTTCTTGGGCGTGTCCGGCGGCTCCGGCGTGCCGACCGGCCCGCCCGCGAGCGCCCCGGGCACGAGTTGCAGCAACTCGACCGTGAACGCCTCGCCGACGCGGTGCGACAGCGGCACCGCCTCGTGCAGCACGAGGAACTGCACCTCCTTCGAGGTCTTCCCCTGCGAGCCCTCCTTGTAGAGTTTGCGGACGCGGTCCGCGAGCTTGCCCGGCTCCTTGATGGTCGGCAGGTCGGCGAGTTCCTTCTTCAGCGCGTCCTGGTTCTTGGTCCAGTAGGCGTACGGGTCGAGCCGCTCCTGCGGCTCGATGATCCGCGACTGCTCCCGCATCCGGTTGATGACGTACTCGGCCCGCGAGAACGGGTTGTTGGTCCCGGCCGACTTCCCCTTGTTGCCCAGGGCGTCCAGCTCGGCGGCGAGTTCGGCCGACATCTGCCCGGTGTTGGGCTTGCCCGCGAGCACCTGGTCGATGCGGTGCTTGAACGCCTTGAACAGGAACCCCTGCGTGACCGCCGACACGACCGCGTCGAAGTTCTTCGTGTCCTGCCACGACGCGGGGACCGACTTCTCCATCTCCTTGCGGGCGTCCTCCACCAGTCGCTTTGCCTGCGTCCCTTCCTGAAGCTTGGCGAGTGCGAAGGCGAACAGGAGATCGACGTAGGGCAAGTTGACCGGGATGTGCTCGGTCCACTTGCGGACGGCGGCGTGCAGTTCCATCGCCTTGTCGCGGACGACGCGCATGCGCTCCGAGTCCTTGTGCCCGGCGAACCGGAGGAAGCTCGGCAGGTCCTTCTCGGCGGTGAGCCCCTGTTCGAGCAGCCGCTGCAGCACGCGGTCGCGGACGCGCGCGAGCCCGAGGACGTCGGCCCCGGTGAGCTGCGCCAGCCGGTAGCCCGCGAGCCACACGGCGCGCACCGGGAGCGCCTGCTCGAACCGCTCCAGGTACGCCTGCACCGCGGGGAGCCGCGACGCGAGCCACGCCGGAACCGGGTTCTGCGAGGCGAGCCACAGGAACCCGGCGACGACCGCTCGCGTGTCCTCTTGACCAGGCGCGGAGTTCGCGAGCCGCTTGTCGAACTCCTCGGCCTTGATGGTGCCGCCGGCCGCCGCGAGTTCGCTCCGCACCCACCCGCCGATCCACTCGGGGGGCAGCGGGTCGGCGTCCCACATCGCGTTGAGCCAGCACACCGCCGCCTCGGTCTTGTCCTGCATCCCGGTGCTGGCGGCGGCGAGTTCCGGCCACAGCGCGACGCGGTCCGGCGCGTCGAGCCCGCCCTCGGCCCCCAGGAACTGCTTCTCCAGTTCCTCGCGGCGGAGCTTCCACTCGCTCGGCGGCTTCACGACCTCGGGGGCGGGGAGGAACTCGGCGGACGCGCCGCGCCCCGGCGCGGCCTTGCCCTTGCCGGCGGTCTTGGGCTGCGGCAGGTTCGACCGCGGCCCGCGGGCCTCGTCCTCGTCCCGCGCCTTCGGGTCCTTCTCGGGCTTGTCCGGCTTCTTCGGCCCGCCGGTGTCCTTGCAGATGAAGTGGTCGAAGTCGAACCGGGTCGCCTCGATCCACGCCGCGAGCGGGGCCTGCTCGGCCTCGATGACGTAATCGACCCAGTCCTCGAGCGGGCGGAACGCGCCGTCTGGCACGCTCTCGGGGGTGAACTTCCCGTCGGCGTCCGGGTACAGCCACACGACCTGGTCGGCGTCGTCGGCGAGGAGCCGGCGGACCGCGTCGCGGCGGAGCGTGGGGTGCAGCCGCCGGCCCGCGGGGACGAACAGGTTCGGGAGCTTCCAGAACGGCTTGAACCCGAGCGCGTTCTCCAGCGGCAGCACCGGGGGCGCGAGCTTCGACGGCCGCGTCCGCAGCACGACGGTGCGGGTGCCGTTGGGGTCCGTAGCGACGGCGAACATGAGCCGCTGCGTGAGCCGGTCGTCGGAGTCGCGGACCAGCACGTCGAGCTGCTCGATGGCGTTGTCGCGGAGCACCCACAGTTCGGGCACGTCGGCGGCGTTCCCGGCGGTGAGCCGCATCGGCACCGCCATCTTCTTCGGGGCCTTCGCCTCGGTCCACGCCACCGGCGACGCGGGCAGCTTGAACTGCAGGATGTCGTACACGTCCTGGAACGCGGCCTCGTCCAGGTACACCCACTCGCGGGGCGCGCGGATCAGCACGAGTTGCCGGTCGGCGGCGCGGATCTGGGTGGCGAGCGGGTGCGCGTACCCGAGTTCGACCCACACCCGCGGGGCGCGTTCGAGGTACGCGCGCACCGTGCCCTTCGTGCCCGCGGCGGTGGTGTCCATCGCGCGGAGGAGCGTGTAGTACGGCGGGCCGATGACCCGGAGCAGGACCCGCTTCGTCTCGGCGTCGCCGGGAGCGGCGAA
This sequence comes from Gemmata sp., assembly GCF_051859125.1. Taxonomy (NCBI): domain Bacteria; kingdom Pseudomonadati; phylum Planctomycetota; class Planctomycetia; order Gemmatales; family Gemmataceae; genus Gemmata; species Gemmata sp. The sequence continues at coordinate 761 of NZ_JBHYGG010000155.1, read as the reverse complement.
CCACCGGAACCCCTGACGGTCGTTGCCGAGCCGGAGCATTTCGGTCACGAGCGTCGGCAGGTCGTCGGCGTCGGACAGCTCGAACAGCACCGGGGCCTGGTTCGAGACGTTCGGGGTGCCGGCCTCGCGCGCGACCGGCAACACCTGCGGCCAGCACGTCACCTCCTCGGGCGCGTCGGTGGCGTGCCGCTTCGACCCCTTGACCCCGATCTTGTCGAGGTTCTTGGTGACCGCCTTGTTCAGCGCCGCGGCCGGTTCGAGGTAGATCTTCCCCTGGTCGTCGAACGTGACCGCGGCCGGCGCGAGGGTGACGTCGACGGGCACGACGCTGCTCGTCAGCGCGAGCCGCAGGGTGTCCAGGTTCGGGAACAGCAGGATCATGTTTACGGAGCGGGGTTCGGTGTTTCGCGTGGGTTACAGGGCGAGCCGGGAGCGTGGCTCAGCCCTTGTTCGTCTGCTTCTGCTTCTGCGGCTCGTTGGGGGTGGTCGTCGGTTCGCTCGGCTGCTTCTCGCTCTCGCGCTCGATGATGAGTTCGCCCATGTCCTCGGGCTTGATCCCCTTGCCGATGAGCTTCTCGACGAGCGCGCGGTGCATCTGCTCGTGCTCCATCGGCAGCGCGTCGGGCTCGGAGTCGAGCTTGATGATGATGTTCTGCTTGCCGGTGTTCGGGTCCCGGCGGAGCATGATGATCATTTCGGCCATGTCGCTTCGCTCTCGTGTGAGTGCCGGGCGAGCCGGGAGCGTGAGCGACCGGAGCAAC
>NZ_JBHYGG010000154.1:0-6854 GCF_051859125.1 Gemmata sp. | reverse complement strand
GGGCTGTTCCAGCACCGCTTTCGACCGGTGGGGGGATAATTACTCCCCGGTCTGGAGCAACCCCGCCGATCGGGGTTCCGGGGAGTAATTATCCCCCCACCGGTCGGCGGTGCCGTGAGCCCTCCGCGGGCCAGGATGAGAAGTAGACCGATCCGACGCCGCACGGGAGAGGGAAACCTCTCTCGTGACCTTTTGCGCCCCTCGTCGCGTTGCGCCCCTCGTCGCGTAGAATAAAAGCATCTCAGACCCCGTCCCCTCAACACGGACATCCTCTCGGGGGTACTCGCACATGGCGCTCACGGCCCAGCAGATCGCGGAGCAGCGCAAGGACGTCGAGGAACTCATCGCCGGCCCGGACGTCGGGTTCGCCAAGGCGCTGTTCTTCGGCCGGTTCAAGGGCGAGTTGCTGTTCCCGTACCCCACGCTCCCGGCCGACAAGCAGGCCGCCGCCGACGAGATGACCGCCAAGGTGCGGGCCTTCGCCGACGCCCACATCGACCACATGAAGATCGACCGCGACGCCCGCATCCCCGACGAGGTGGTGAAGGGGCTCGCGGACCTCGGCGCGTACAAGCTCACCATCCCGCCGGAGTTCGGCGGCCTCGGCTTCGGCCAGCAGCAGTACCTCAAGACGATGGAGGTACTCGGGGGGCACGACGCGAGCGTCGCCGTGTTCGTGAACGCGCACCACAGCATCGGCGTGCGCGCGCTCACCCTGTTCGGCACCAAGGAACAACAAGCGAAGTGGCTGCCGGGACTGTACGACGGCTCGAAGCTGTGCGCGTTCGCGCTCACCGAGCCCGAGGCCGGGTCCGACGCGGGGAACGTGCAGACCACCGCGACCCCCACCGACGACGGCTCTGCCTACATCCTCAACGGCACGAAGCACTACATCACCAACGGCGGCATCGCGCACATCCTCACCGTGATGGCCCGCACGCCGGACCCCAAGAACCCGAAGGGGAAGGTGACCGCGTTTCTCGTCACGCCGGACATGCCGGGGTTCGAGGTGCTGGTCGAGCGGGCCGAGAAGTGCGGCATCCGCGGCACCGCGACCGGGAAGATCCGGTTCACGAACATGCGGGTGCCCAAGGAGAACATCCTCGGGCAGATCGGCCGCGGGCTCCAGACGGCGCTCACGGTGCTGAACTACGGCCGCGTCACGTTCGGCGCGACCTGCACCGGCCACGCCAAGGCGTGCATCAAGGCGATGACCGAGCACGCCAAGAGTCGCAAGCAGTTCCAGCAACCGCTCAGCGAGTTCCACCTCGTCCAGAAGAAGATCGCGTTCGCGGCGGCGCACTGCTTCGCGATGGAGGCGGCGACCAACGAGTGCGCCGCGTTCATCGACAAGGGCGCGCCGGACTACATGCTCGAAACCGCGATCCTCAAGGTGTTCGCGACCGAGCACCTGTGGACCATCGTGAACGACACCCTCCAGGTGTGGGGCGGCAAGGGGTACTTCAGCGACCAGCCGATCGAGCGGTGGATGCGCGACGCGCGCATCAACACCATCGGCGAGGGGGCGAACGACGTGCTGAAGGCGTTCATCGCCGTGGTCGGGAGCAAGGGGCCGGGCGAGCACCTCAAGACGCTCCGCGACGACATGCTCGCCGGGAAGTGGAGCCTGCGGAAGCTCGGGCAGTCGATCGGCGTGGTGGGCAAGCTCGCGGCCCCGTGGCTGACGGTCGGCACGCCGGCCGTTCCGGTGAAGGCGTTCGAGTTGCGGGACGACTCCGAGGCGCTCGGCCGCCTGACGCGCGAGTTCGGGCTGAAGCTCCCGCACGTCTTCATGGCGCTGAAGGACGAGGCGACGTTCGCACAGGCCGAGCTGGTCCACGAGCGCATCGCGGACATCGCCATCGACCTGTACGTCTCGGCGTGCGTGCTGGCCCGGCTCGACCACCTCATGACGAAGCCCGCCACCAACGGCACCGCGACGCCGGCCGACCCTTACGCCGACGTCACCGCCGGCCGCTACTTCCTCGAACTCGCGTTCCGCCGCATCCGCGAGCGCTTCGCGGCCTTCGACGACAACGACGACGCCAACCTGCTCGCCACCGCAAAGGGCATGATCGCGAAGTTCTGAGCGCAGGGGCGAGTCGGGAATGTCAGTGACCGGAGCGACGTCACTCCGGTCACTGACGTTCCCGGCTCGCCGAGGTAGTTGCCATGACCGAAGCGGAATGGCTGACTTTACCGCGATTCGATGATGCGATGTATTCGACTGCGCTGAGTTCCCCGCAGTGGTCGTTTCGGAAGCAGACGTTATTCTCGGTTGCGTGTTGCCGAAGAGTTCTTCACCTCCTGCCCGATGATCGGGCGGCTCGGTTGCTCACTGATTTTGAGCGTACCGCTCTCGCGGATGAGCCAGCGATCCAGGCCAAGCATGCGCGTCCACTCTCCGACTATGTCATCGAGGCGGTTGGGATTGAAGGGGGCGAATCGCTTGAGGTGGTGTTCGCGCTTGGCTCAGCGGCCCGGGGTTACAATTCAGACGTAGCCGAACACTGTGCGGTAGCCGTCGCGTGGTCCAAGAGTGGAGGATACGAACGGCCCGAACACGGCGATGGAGAAGAATTGCGGGTGCAGGCAGCAATCATTCGCGATGTCGTTGGGAACCCGTTCCGGTCGGTAGCCTTCTCCCCCGAGTTGCGCACATCGACCGTCGTCGCCATTGCGCAGCAGATGTACGAGTCGCGGGACTTCGGCGCGATGCCGATCCTCGCCGACGCGCTGCAAGATGCGGGGTGCGACAGCGACGACATCCTGACGCACTGCCGCGGGCCGGTGCCGCACGTCCGCGGGTGCTGGGTCGTCGATCTCGTGCTGGGGAAGAGTTGACCGTTAGGTCGGGTCGTCGGGCGGGAACAGGTCGAACCACTCCTCGGCTTCGCGGATCGTCAACCGCCGCGGCCGGTTCAAGTCGAGCGCGTCCACCGTCGCACGACCGATGGCTGTCAGACCGATGACGCGCCGGTTGGCGTCCCAGGTGAAGTGGTCCCGCCACCTCTGGGTCCGGGGGTTGAAGAGGGGTACGGTCCCGCCCGCTTCGGGGTCCGTCGCCGCCACCCGATTCGATTTCGCGAGGTTGCATCCCGGACATGCGAGTGCCAGGTTCTCAGGGGCATCGGAGCCCCCAGCCGATTGAGGTGAGATGTGCTCGGTGTGAAACGTCGCGCCTTGGAGCGACTGGTGCATGCGGCAGTATTCGCACCGATTCCCGGCGCGGGCGGCGACCTGCCGAACCGTCTCGGCCCACGACGTCACGGCGACTTCCGTCCGAGGACGCGGAGCGCCTTCGCCCGGACGATCGCGATCGACTCGCTCAGTTCCACGAGTGATTCGAGTTCGACCCGCTCGTCGGGAGTCAGCAGGCCGTTCGTGTTCCGGTCCATGAGGGACTGGAGCCGGGCGTCGGTCTTCGGCGGGAACCGCATCCCGGCGACCGATTCGAGCAGTTCCAGCGGCGTTTCAACAACGGCGGTCATGGCCCCTCCGGGGTGCGGCGACTGGTTGAATTATCGCCGCGGGCCGCGGTTCACGCAACGTCGGGGCTCCGCTGCTTGAGTTTCCGCGGCCGATGCCGATAATTGCACTTCAAGCCCGACCTCTCCGGTTGCGCCGGCCGACCCCCATGACCATCACCTGCCCCCAGTGCCGCCGCGGTCTGTCGTCGTCCGACGGGGGCGACGCGCCGGCGTTCTGCATGTACTGCGGCGCGCGGCTCAGCATCAGCGCCGGCGACACCGACGCCACCCGCACCGCACACTTCGAGCCGCTCTCGGGCGTGTCCAGCGCCGGCGAGGACGTCCCGTTCGGCCCCGAGACCGCCCCCAAGAGCATCGGCGGGTACAAGCTCCTGCGGATGCTCGGGGCCGGCGGCATGGGCGCGGTGTACGAGGCCGAGGAGCCCGGGTCGTCGGGCCGCGTCGCGGTGAAACTGCTGTCGTCGCGGCTCGCGTCGAGCCCCACGAGCGTCGAGCGGTTCAAGCAGGAGGGCCGGCTCGCGAGCCAGCTCTCGCACCCGCGGTGCGTGTTCGTGAAGGCCGCCGACACCGACGCCGGCCGGCCGTACATCGTCATGGAGCTGATGCCCGGCGACACCCTCAAGGACGCCGTCGATAAACAAGGCCCGCTCCCCGGCGAGCGGGCCGTCCGGTACATGCTCGACGTGATCGAGGGGCTGTCCGAGGCGCACCGCGTCGGCATGATCCACCGCGACATGAAGCCGAGCAACTGCTTCCTCACCGCCGACGGCCGGGTGAAGGTCGGCGACTTCGGGCTGTCGAAGTCGCTGGTCGGGTCGCGGGACCAGCACCTCACCTCCAGCGGCGCGTTCCTCGGCACGGTGCTGTTCGCGTCGCCCGAGCAGATCCGGGGCGAGCCGCTCGACTACGGGTCCGACGTGTACTCGCTGTGCGCCACGCTCTACTACCTGCTGTGCGGCGAGGCCCCGTACCACCACGAGAGCATCACCGCGGCGCTCGCCAAGGCCATCTCCGAGGACGCGCCGCCGGTCCGCAAGAAGCGGCCCGACGTGTCCCGCGGGCTCGAAGCGGTCGTCATGAAGGGGCTCGACCGGGACCGCGAGCGGCGGTGGCAGTCGCTCGACGACCTGCGCGAGGCGCTCGTCGCGCTGCTGCCCACCCACCACCACCCGGCCCGGCCCCGCGTGCTGGTCGGCGCGTACCTGCTCGACATGATCGCGGTGTCGCTCGTCGCGTTCCCCATCGAGTTCGCCCGGACCCTGGGGACGTTCGCCGAGGGGCACCTGAACCCGGTCGAGGTGCGGCCCGTCGCCATCGCGATCGCGGTGCTCTACTTCGGGCTCGCGGAAGGGATCTTCGGCGCGACCCTCGGCAAGGCGCTGCTCGGGCTGCGGGTCAGTCGCGTCGGCCGCACCGAGCCGCCGGGCGTGCTGCGCGGCCTGGTGCGCGCCGCCGTGTTCCGGGCGATGGCGCTCGGCGCGCTCAGCGCCGCGGTGCTGCACGACGACTTCGTCCACTGGTTCGGCGCCACCGGCGGCGGGGTCGCGACCGGGGCCATCGTGGTCCTGGCGGCGCTCGGGCTGCTCGTGCAGGCGCAGCGGCGGTGGGGGTTCCGCGGGGTGCACGACTTCGCGAGCGGGTGCCACGTCACCCAGCGGCCGCTCCCGCGGCGGAAGCTCCGGCTCCCGGTGAAGCACCCGACCCCGCTGGCCGCGGTGCTCCCGCCGCCGGCCGAGCCGCTGCCGGCGTTCGTCGGCGTCTACGCGGTCCGCGGGCGGCTCGCGGTCGAGCCCGGGGGCGAGCAGGTGTGGGCCGCCGAGGACCGGGCGCTGGCCCGGTCGGTGCTGCTGTGGCTCCGCCCCGCCGGGGACGCGCCCCCGCCGCACGAGGCCGCCCGCCCGACGCGGCTCCGGCACCTCGGCAGCGGCTCGCTCACCTGGGCCGGCGCCGCGTTCGACTGGGTCGCGTTCGCGGCCCCGCTCGGCGCCCCGCTCGCCGACCTCATCACCCCCGCCCGCCCGCTGCGCTGGGCCGACGCCCGGCTCCTGCTGGAGCAGTTGGTGGAAGAGTTCCGCGCCGCCGAGGCCGACGGCACCACCCCCGCCCGCATCAGCCTCGACCGCGTGTGGGCCGAGACGAACGGCCGGTTGCAAGTGCTGGAGTGCGCCGCGGCCGCCGGCCCGGCGCACGGCGACGTGGCGCCGCTCGGGCTGCTCCGCGAGGTCGCGTCGCTGGCGCTGGAGGGCCGCCCGCGGGCGCACGCCGGGCCGGTCCGCGCCCCGGTGCCGGGCCACGCCGCGCCCGTCCTCGACCGCCTGTTCACCGACGGCGGCTACGGGTCCCTCGCCGACATCCAGCGCGACCTCGCCGAGACGCACGCGCACCGGCCCGAAGTGACCCCCTCGGTGCGGGCGGCGCAGCTCGGCATCCAGGCCGCGGTGCTCGTCCTCCCGTTCACGCTCCTGTTCGTCCTCACCGCCGCCGTGTCGCCGTTCCTCGCGCTCGTCGCGAAGGTGCGGGCCGAGCAGGCCGACGCGGCCCTCGCCTCGCTGCACGACCCGGAGAAGCGCAAGAAACTCGGCGGGTTCCGCGAGTTGGCCGAGCCGCTGAAGCACCCGCGGCTCGAGGAGCGGCTCACCGAGTACCGCGACCAGAAGCGCCGCGAGGCCGCCGCCCGCCGCCCGCTGCTGTTCACCCCGCAGCGGGTCGTGCTGGAGCAGGTGGAGCGGCAGGACCCGGACGCCGAGGACCGACACAACGGCTACCCGGTCGAGGTGCGGGAGGCGATCCAGTGGGCCGGCGCGGCCGACGGCACCCCGCGGGCCAAGCGGGCGGCCCCGTGGCGGAACGAGGCCGAGCCGATCCTCGCCGTGCTCGTGCTGGTCCCGCTGGGGTTCATCGCGGTCGCGACGCTGCTCCGCGGCGGGGTGTCGATGCTCGTGTCCGGGATCGCGGTGGTCCGGGCCGACGGCACCCCGGCGGCCCGCCGCGTGTGCGGGCTGCGGGCGGTCGTGTGGTTCCCGGTGGCCGCGGTGCTGTTCGCCTCGGCGGCGCTCCAGGTGCCGGTGCCCGAGCCCGAGCGGGTGTACCTGGCCGCGTCGCTGTGGCTGCTCGCGTTCGTCCTGCTGCTCGTGTACGTCGTGGTCGCCCTGCGGTTCCCGGACCGGCCGCCCCACGACCGCGTCACCCGGACCTACCTCGTCCCGGCGTAGTTCCCACCCGGTGGGGCAGGCATTCGTGTCCGCCTCCGGCCGCCCGTGCGCGGCAGACGGGCACGTCCGCCCCACCGGACGGAGCGGGCGGCGCGGACGGGTAGGGATCACATTAGTTGGTAGACGTTCGTTTCATGCGGCCGTGGACCGC
>NZ_JBHYGG010000153.1:0-6869 GCF_051859125.1 Gemmata sp. | reverse complement strand
CGCCAGCGAGGGGGTGCGCCTCACCCCCTCGCTGGCGCTCAGGGTTCGCCCGGCCACCGGCTCAGATCAACAGGCCCACCCTGACCGAAAGTGCGGTTGTGTGGGCGGGCGGCGCTGGGTCACAATGCCGCCCGCCCGCGACCGCTCCCGGGGAGCCCGACATGATCTCGCGCCGCAAGTTCCTGGTCCGCTCCGCCCTCGCAACGGGCACCGGCGTTCTCGCCGCCACCGGCTACGGCTTCTGGGAAGCGGCCCACGTCCGCGTGACGCGGCACCCGGTCGCGGTGCCGAACCTCCCGCCGGCGTTTGAGGGCAAGACGGTCGCCGTCCTCGCCGACCTGCACCACGGGCCGTTCGTCGGAATCGACTTCATCCGCGAGGCGGTCGCGCTCACGAACTCGCTGAACCCCGACCTGATCGCGCTCGTCGGCGACTACGCACACACCGGCGGCAGGACCGACATCGAGCTGCCGCCGTGCCTCGACGCGCTCTCGGCACTGTCGGCCCCGCTCGGCGTGTTCGCGGTCCCCGGCAACCACGACATGCAGCGCGGCGGGGCCGTCTACCGCGACGTGATCTCCGCCACGCCGCTCCGCGACCTGACCAACCGCCACGCGGAAGTCACGCTCGACGGCCAGCGGCTGTGGCTCGCGGGGGTCGATGACCTGTGGTGGGGGAAGCCGAGCCTCACTGCTGCGCTCGCGGGCGTGCCGACGGGCGCTGCGGTCGTGCTGCTGTCGCACAACCCGGACTTCGCCGAGCAGGCGCCCGACCCGCGCGTCGGCCTGATCCTGAGCGGCCACACGCACGGCGGGCAGGTGTACCTCGGGAAGGCACCGTGGGTGCCGTCGCGCTTCGGCGAGAAGTACCGGCAGGGGCTGGTCCAGGGGCCGGCGTCTCAAGTGTTCGTGTCGCGGGGGCTGGGCGAGGCCGGCGTCCCGCTGCGGATGAATGTCCCGCCCGAGGTGTGCCTCCTGACGCTGGCGGCAGGGTAACGGCCGCACCGATTCGCACGCCTTCAAATTCTGACGGGCGGCCGGTAAAGCTGCTGGTCGGCCCGAGGAGTTTGCTATGCTAGGTGGGTAGGTCCTCGGTGCGATGCTCGAACCGGGCTGCCAGTCTCCAACCGGTCGGGTTCTTCGACGGGAACTCCCACATGCGCCACTTCGCTCTCGCCGCGGTCGCGGCCGTATCGCTCCTTGCACCCGCCCGCGGACTCGCGTCCGAGCCCCCGAAGGAACCGACGAAGGAGCAGGCCGAGTTCTTCGAAAAGAAGGTGCGGCCGGTCCTCGCCGAGAAGTGCTTCAGTTGCCACAGCGAGGCGCAGAAGAAGAACAAGGGCGGGCTCGTCGTCGATTCGCTCGCGGGGCTGCTCCAGGGCGGCGACTCGGGGCCGTCGGTCGTGCCCGGCGACCCCGCCAAGAGCAAGCTCGTCGAGGCCGTCGCGTACGCGAACGACGACCTCAAGATGCCGCCGAAGGAGAAGCTCGCCGGCGCCGACGTCGCGGCGCTGACCGAGTGGGTGAAGATGGGCGCGCCGTGGCCGAACGCGGGCAAGACCACCAACCGCCGCGCCCCCGGGAAGATCACCGACGAGGACCGCAAGTGGTGGGCGTTCCAGCCCGTTCGCCGCCCGGCCCCGCCCGGGGCGAGCGCCGCGAACGCGGTGGTTCACAACCCCATCGACCGGTTCGTTCTCGCCAAACTCGATCAGGCCAAACTCGCCCCCGCACCCGAGGCCGACCGCCGCGTGCTGATCCGCCGCGTCGCGCTGGACCTCACCGGCCTGCCGCCGGGGCCCGACGAGGTGGAAGCATTCGTTGCCGACAAGTCGCCCGGCGCCTACGAGCGGCTCGTCGATCGGCTGCTCGCGTCGCCGCGGTACGGCGAGCGCGCCGCGCGGCTGTGGCTCGACCTCGTGCGCTACGCCGACAGCGACGGCTACCGCATCGACGACTACCGCCCGACCGCATGGCGGTACCGCGACTACGTGGTCAAGGCGTTCAACACCGACAAGCCGTACGACCGGTTCGTACAGGAGCAACTCGCCGGCGACGAATTGTTCCCCGGTGACCCCGAGGCGCTGGTCGCCACCGGCTACCTGCGGCACTGGATCTACGAGTACAACCAGCGCGACGTCCGCACGCAGTGGAACCTGATCCTCGACGACGTGACCGACACCACCGGCGACGTGTTCCTCGGCATGGGGATGCAGTGCGCCCGGTGCCACGACCACAAGTTCGACCCGATCCTGCAGAAGGACTACTTCCGGCTCCGCGGGTTCTTCTCGGGTCTGCTCCCGCGGCAGGACCTGCTCGCCGCGACCGCCGCCGAGCGCGCCGCGCACGCCGAGAAGCTCGCCGCGTGGGAAGCGAAGACCGCCGAGTTGCGGGCCGAGTTGGCGAAGATCGAGGCCCCGTACCGCAAGAAGGCCGCCGAGGACGCGATCAACAAGTTCCCGCCGGACATCCAGGTGATGATCCGCAAGCCGGTCGCCGAGCGCGCGCCGCTCGAGCACCAACTCGCCGAACTCGCGTACCGGCAGGTGTACTACGAGTTCGACCGGCTCGACCGGACCCTCAAGGGGGCCGACAAGGAGCGGGTACTCGCGATCCGCCGCGAACTGGCCGCGTTCGACGCGCTCAAGCCGGCCCCGCTGCCGGTCGCGTTCGCGGCCACCGACGCCGGGCCGAGGGCCGCGCCGGTCACCATCCCCAAAAAGGGCGACGCCGAGATCGAGCCCGGGTTCCTCACGCTCCTCGACGAGAAGCCCGCAGCGGTCACCGCCCTGCCGGACTCCAGCGGCCGGCGGTCGGCGCTCGCGAAGTGGCTCACGGACCCCGCGAACCCCCTGCCGGCCCGGGTCATCGTGAACCGGCTCTGGCAGCAGCACTTCGGCCGGGGACTCGCCGCGAACGCCAGCGACTTCGGCAAGCTCGGCGACGCCCCGACGCACCCCGAACTGCTCGACTGGCTCGCTGCGGAGCTGGTCTCGCCGACGGGCGAAACCGCGAAGCCGTGGTCGCTCAAACACCTCCACCGGTTGATGGTCACGAGCGCCGCGTACCGCCGCTCGGCGGCGCACCCCGATCCGAAGGCCGGCCGGCTCGCGGACCCGGAGAACAAGCTCCTGTGGCGGGGCGGCGTGCGGCGGCTCGACGCCGAGCAGATCCGCGACTCGGTTCTGGCGGTCACCGGCGAACTCGACCTGAAGGCCGGCGGCCCCGGCACGCCCGCCACCGACCCGCGGCGCTCGGTGTACAGCCGCGTCATGCGGAACACCCGCGACCCGCTCCTCGACGTGTTCGACGCCCCGTACTGGTTCAACAGCGCGTCGTCCCGCGACACGACCACGACCCCGGTGCAGTCGCTCCTCCTGTTCAACAGCCAAACCATCCTCGCCCGGTCGCGGGCGTTCGCCGACCGGCTCGCCCGCGAGGAACCCGACGAGGCGAAGCGCGTCGAGCGGGCGTACCACCTCGCGTTCGGCCGGCCACCATCCACGGAAGAGGCGTCGGCCGCTCGCGCGTTCCTCGCCGAGCAGGCCAAGCGGATCGACCCGCAGCGCAGCAGTTCCGCGGCCGCCGAGTTCGCCGGCGGGAAGATCCCGTACCGCGACGGGCAGGCGGCCGAGATCAAGCTCGGCGCGCACCCGGGCTACGAAGTGCCGCACTCGGACAAGTTCCCGAAGGCCGACTTCACGATCGAGGCGTTCATCTACCCGCAGACCGTCGCCGACACCGCCGCGATCCGCACCGTCGCCGCGAAGTGGGACGGCGACGCGCAGCACCCCGGGTGGGTGTTCGGCGTCACCGGCAAGAAGTCGCGCCGCAAGCCGCAGACGGTCGTGATGCAACTGGTCGGCACGAAGGCCGACGGCACCGTCGGCGAGGACGCGGTGTTCTCGGACCAGCACGTCGCGCTGAACAAGCCGTACTACCTCGCGGCCACGGTCACGCTCGCGACCGACAAGGAACCCGGGCAGGTCGCGTTCTACCTCAAGGACCTCTCGAACGACGACGAGCCGCTGCTGACCGCGAAGGTCAAGCACTCGATCGTGTCGGGGCTCGACAACAAGGTGCCGATGACGATCGGGAGCCGCGGGGGCAAGGGCCAGGCCGGGTTCGACGGGCTCGTCGACGACGTCCGCGTCTCGACCGCGGCGCTGGGCGTCGAGCAACTCCTGTTCACCCGCGAGGGGACGAACAAGCAGACCTACGGGTACTGGCAGTTCGAGGCGAAGCCGAACGTGTTCAAGGACGCCTCGGGCCACGGGTACGACATCAAGCCGGCCGCGGCCGGCGCCAGGACGCCCCGCGACGTGGCCAAGGCCGCCTGGGTGGACCTGTGCCACGTCCTGCTCAACGCGAGCGAGTTCCTGTACACGGAGTGAGGCCACAAGGGCGGCCGTCTGTGTCTTCGCCCTCTCCCCTTGCGGGAGAGGGTGCCGCGAGTCTTCGAGCGGCGGGTGAGGGGTGAGACCGTCCGAGGCGCGGAGGCTTCACCCCTCACCCGGCCGCGAAGCGCGGCCACCCTCTCCCGCAAGGGGAGAGGGCAAAGAATCCGGATTCCAAGCAACATGGCGCGGAACCAACCACGCGGAGTCGCACCGATGACCAATTGGATGGCCCGTCAGTCCCGCCGCCGGTGGCTCGCGTCGGCCGGCACCGGGTTCGGCGCGCTGGCGCTCAACGCGCTGGCCGCGGGCGGGTCGGCGGCCGCACCGAGCCCGAACCCGCTCGACCCACGGAAGCCGCACTTCAAGCCGACCGCGAAGGCGTGCATCTTCCTGTTCATGGAGGGCGGGCCGAGCCACATCGACACGTTCGACCCGAAGCCGGCGCTCAACAAGCTCGCCGGGAAGCCGCTGCCCGACAGTTTCGGGAGCGTCATCACGTCGATGGGCGAGGCCCGCGCGCCGCTCCTCGCGAGCCCGCGGAAGTGGAAGCAGCACGGGAAGGCCGGCCTGTGGGTCAGCGAACTCCTCCCGCACACCGCCGAGCTGGCCGACGACCTCGCGGTGATCCGGTCGTGCGTCGCCGACGGCATCAACCACTCGGCCGGCGTGTGCCAGATGAACACCGGCTCGATCCTCGGCGGCCGGCCGTCGCTCGGGAGCTGGGTCACCTACGGTCTCGGTAGTGAGAACGCGAACCTGCCGGCGTTCGTGGTCATGCAGGACAGCCAGTCGCAGGTGGTGAACGGCCCGCGGAACTGGGGCGCCGGGTTCATGCCGGCCGTGTACCAGGGCACCCGCATCCAGGGCGGCAACGAGCCGATCCCGAACCTGAACACCCCCGAGGGCGTTACCGACCCACAGCAGCGCGGCAAGCTCGACCTGCTGAAGCAGATCAACTCGCGGTTCGCCGAGAAGAACCCGGACCAGACCGAACTCGACGCCCGCATGACGAGCTACGAGCTGGCGTTCCGCATGCAGGCCCAGGCCCCGGAAGCGGTCGACCTCACCAAGGAGACGGAGGAGACGAGGAAGCTGTACGGCCTCGACGCGAAGGAGACGGCGACGATGGGCCGGCTGTGCCTGCTCGCCCGGCGGATGGTCGAGCGCGGCGTCCGGTTCGTGCAGATCTACCACGGGGCCGGGAGCAAGTGGGACGCGCACAGCAAGCTCGAGGAGAACCACGGCGGGCTGTGCCGGTCGATGGACCAGCCGGTCGCGGCGCTGCTCAAGGACCTGAAGCGGGTCGGGCTGCTCGACACCACGCTCGTGTACTGGGGCGGCGAGTTCGGCCGCACCCCGATGAGCGAGAAGGGCGACGGCCGCGACCACAACCCGACCGGGTTCACGCAGTGGATGGCCGGCGGCGGGGTGAAGGGCGGCCGCACGATCGGCGCGACCGACGAGGTCGGCCTGCGGGCGGTCGAGGAGAAGCTCCACGTCCACGACCTGCACGCCACGGTGCTGCACCTGATGGGCCTGGGCCACATGGACCTGGTGTACAAGTACAAGGGCCGGCCCGAGCGGCCGACGCTCAACGAGGGTGACCCGTACAAGAAGATCACGGGCTGAGCTGAGCGAGTGGGTCCGGAACGGGTCGGAGAAGCGAAAAACCCCTGGGAGTTCCCAGGGGTTTTTGAGTTGCAGTGCCGAGGAGAGGACTTGAAAGTTTGTCCACTACTCGGAATCGCCTTGTTTTCAAGCATTTCGTGACTTTCGGGGTGAGCAGGTCACCCGACGAGGTCACCAGGAACCAAAGCTGAGAGGCACTCAGCGTGAACAAGAACAAGCGTCCCGACAGCGAAACCCCCTGGTATCGTGCGAGCAAGGACGCATGGTACGCATGGCGAGACGGACGCCAAATCTCGCTCGGCGTGAAGGGCAAGGACAACCGCCCGTCCGCATTGCAGGCGTTCTATCGCCTGATGTCGGCGGAGTCGCCGACCAAGCGGACAAAGGATAAATCTCAGATTGATCTTCAGTCAGTGAAAAGTTATAATCGTTCCTCCAATTCCGAGGACACGACCAACTTGACGACCGACGAAATCAACCAACTCGCTCAGCAACTCACCGAGCGGATGACGAACAAGACCGCACTGGCCACGACCGCATCAATCACCGTCCGCGAAATGGTGGATGCCTTCCTGCAAGCCAAAGATGGGGAGGTCGGAGCGGGGACTTTCTTGGGCTACGCAAAGTTCGCACGATACTTCAAGCAATCGTTTGGGCGGGCTCTCGCTACCAGCGTCACGGCTGACACCATTGAAGAGGATTCCAAGCGGCCCAACTGGAGTCCCACCTACCGGGCCGACTACCTTGCCACAATCGTATCCGCCTATCGCTGGGCGGTCCGACAACGGCTAGGCTCTGTCTGGTGAACCGCAAGTCGTTGTGGCAGCCTCTAATCGGTTAT
>NZ_JBHYGG010000152.1:0-6998 GCF_051859125.1 Gemmata sp. | reverse complement strand
CGAGGGCTTCCGGCTGCCGGCCACGGTGAGGCCGCGCCTCGGGAGTTCCCCAGGCACCGGCCTCACAGAGGCCGGCTACAGAACAGCCGCGAATCAATCGAACTTGGAGTCAGGATATGAGCCCGCGCGCGTTCGGCGTGGCCGCCGGTCACCAGTTGGCGTCGCGCTCGTCGCCGACCGCGACCAGCACGTCGCCGTACCAGTCCTTGAACCGCTTCGCGAGCCGGGGGGTGAAGTAGTTCCGCCAGTCGCCGGCCACGCCCTTGCGCTCGTGGCTGGTCACGTCCTCGTCGCCCCGCTTGCGGTCCCGGGTGCGGGCCTCGAACCGGTTGGCGAGGACCACCTCGCGGACCTGGTCGCGGCTCACCCGGAGCCGGCACTGGTCGACGAGCACCCGCTGGAAGATGGCCACGTCGTCGGTGAGCAGGTCGGCGTACCGGACGAGCGGCTCGCCGGCCGCGGCCCACGACCGCTGCATCGCGGCCACGGGCGGGAGCCACTCGGCGGCCACGCGGATCAGCCCCTGTTCGAGCGGCAGGGCGTTCAGCCGCGCCCGGAACCTGGTGATGTGCTCGCCCACCTCGCCGTGCGAGTGCTTGAGGCTGAAGTACGCCGAGACGAGGGTGTCGCGGAGGTCGCGGACCACGACGAACCGCCGCCACCGCCGGGGGAGCCGGGCCGCCTCGAACTCCTCGCGGGTGACGTAGAGGGTCGGGTACACCATGCCGGGGGCGACCGGGCGGGCGAGGAACTCGGCCGGGTCCACCCCGGGCGGCACGACGCGGCCGGCGGCCAGCGTGTTCAGGATCCGCAGCACCCACTGCGACCCGGCCTTGTAGTGGGTGATGTGGAAGACGGCCGGCGGCGGGACCAGGCGCGCGGCCCGGCGGCCGACCGCCTCCCACCCGCGCCGCGGGTCGAGGAGCGCCGCGGTCGCGCGGGCGAACAGCCCGCGCACCGGCGCGGCCGTCATCTGGGACAGCGTGGGCATGGGGCACCTGGCACGGGCGGAATTCAGGGGCGGCGGAGCGACGGGGAGCGGGTGCCGGACTCGGCCAGAGTGGGTTTCGACCTTCGCCGGCACGAATGTGAGTGCGACGCGGGCGGCGCGGGCCGCCGCCTCGGGGGACCGTTCCGACGACCGTTGCAGCCCGACCAGATTGCCCCGGCCCCCGCCCGAGGTGCCGGCCGTGTGGGAGCCGGTGTCCACCAAACGCACAGGGCCGGCCGCCACCGCGACCGGCCCCTCGGGCACTTCGCTCAACCGCCGCGGCGCGTCACCACCGCCACTCGGCCCCGAACTGGACGCCGCTGATGAACATGTCCGACTGCTTGAACGGCACCGCCGGGCGGTTCAGGCCCGACGGGGTCGCGGGCGGGCCGTTGGGCACGAACGTCAGGTCCACCACGCCGTCGATCTGGTCCCCGGGGCGGACCACGTTCGACCAGTACAGGAAGTTGTACCCGGCGTACACGCGGAGCGCCGGGGTAACGCGGTACCCGACGTTGACGGTCAGCTCCGAGACCACCGAGAACTCGTTGTTGGTGAAGTTCCCGATGTTCGGGCCGGCCGCCAGCAGGCCGCCGCCGGTGAAGGTCATCGGGGGCATCCCCGGCCGGGTCCGCACCTGGAACCCGTCGATGTTCACCTCCTGGCGGGTCACGCCGAGCCCGACCGACCCGCGGCCGGACAGCGTGACCCGGCCCCACTGCCGCTCGTACAGGCCGCCGACCTGCGCGCCGTGGAAGTAGTTGTTCGTTGCGAACGTGTCGCGGACGAACACGACGGTGCCCGGCGGGTCGGGCACGCCCACCCCGGCGGCGGCCCCGATCACGTTGATGTTCTCGGTGATCGAGAGCGACTCCTCCATCGACACGTTCCGGTACCCGATGAACCACTCCGCGTGCCAGTCGCAGCACGTGTGCAGGCACTTGCGGATATTGGCGTCGAACCCGTAGATGACGCTCTCGGCGCGGGCCGACAGCGAGCCCGTGAGGACGCCCGGCACGGTGACCGCCTCGCCGGTGTTGCCGATGACCCCGACCCCGGGCGCGGGGTTCGGGTTCGGGCTGAACACGGGCCGGGTGATGACCGGGAACTGGTCCGAGGTCCGCACGATCTCGGCGGTCTTCTGCGGGAGGTAGAAGAAGCTCCCGTCGATCCCGCACCCGTTGCCGAGCCACGTCCCGGCGCGGACCCGGACCCCGTCGCGGTACGGCCCGATGATCTGCCCCGGGCCGAGGATCTGCTGCGTGCCCGGCTCGCCCACGAACCCGCGGCCGCCCGCCGTGTTCGTGGTGCCCAGCAGCGGGATCTGGAGCGGGGTGGCCCACCACATGAGGTACTCGGCCTGGACGTACCCGCGGTTCCGGGCGTCGAACCCGGCCCCCCCCGCGAGCCCGGCCCGCTCGCGGACCCCGTCGGCGAAGAACGTCGGGAAGTCGCGCGAGATGTTGATCGGCTTCGAGCCGAACGTGCCGTGCTTCCCGGGCACCGGCACCCCCGCCGGGACCATCAGGTCCGCGGGGGCGATCGGCAGCTCGTCCGGGGCCGCGGTCGGCGGCGTCAGCACCTGGGGCTGCGGCAGCGACTGGGGCTGCGGGAGCACCTGCCGCGGCGCGCCGGGGGGCTCGGGCGGGTGCATCTGCGGCTGCGCCTGCGGGGTGAAGAACTCGCGGGGCGGCGCGACCGGGATCTGCATCCGCGGCGGTTCGTCTTGTCGGAACCGCGGCCGTGTGGTTTCATCCGCGACCGGGACCGCGACCGGGATCGGCGGCAGCACCACCGGCCCGGTCGGCTCCGTGCCCGCGGGGGCCGGCGGCTGCGCCGCGGGCCCCGGAACGGGCCGCGGCTCCCGGGGCGGCTCGGGCGTCGGCACGCCGACCCGCGGCGCGATCGGCTGCCACTCGGGCGCGGCCGGGGCCGGTACGGACACCGCCGCAGCGGGCCGCGGCACGCCGGGCGGGGCCGGGGCCGGGGCCGGGGCCAGCACCACCGGTGCGACCGGGGCCACGACCGCCGGCACCGGGGCCGGCTTGGGGGGCGGACTCGCGGACCGCCACGGGTCGTCGGCCCCGACCGCAGTGGCGGCGAGGACCGAGCACCCGAACCCGACGAGATGGACTCGCAACCGTTTCATACGCAGCGCCTCGCGCACAACAGCGACATCACCTGTTTCGGCCATCGGGCGGTGCGACCCGCAAACTTTCCGGGACCGTTGTCGAGAGTATTTCGGGACCTCCCGCCCCAGGTTGCCCAGCTTCCGGCCGCAGAAGGCGCGGTTGACACCCCGGGGCGGTTGTGGAATGAGTCTGCCCTTGGCGACGGGTCCTCCGCCGCCCTGTGGGGTACGTAGGAAATGGAAAGACGAGGTGCGACACTCTGGATCGGGGCAGTGGCGCTCGCGGCGCTGCTGACGGTGACCGCCGCGCCGGCCGGTGCGTTCTACTGGTACGGGCCGCCCCAGAAGACGATCATCGTTCCGCCGGGGCCGGAGAACCCGCCGCCGCCAGGGGAACCGCCCCCGCCGCCGGAGGAGCCGCCGCCCCCGCCGCCCCCCATCACCGTGACGCCCGAGCCGTCGGCCGTGCTCGGGGCGCTGCTCGGCCTCGGCACGCTCGCCGCCCGCCGCGCCGCCCGCCGCCGCCGGTGACCCGGGGCGCGACCGACCGAACTTTTCTGGGCCTCCGCGTGTCTGGCACGCGGAGGTCGTTTCATGTCCCGCCGCCCGCCGTTCGCCCGCGCCGTCTTCGTGCCGCGGTACCACGTCGAGAACCTGCCCCCGGGCGCCACCGTGATCGACGTGAGCAGCTACGCCCGGGAGCCGTTCTGCGCGCTCAGCCCGATGTGGGTCCACGGCGGCGTCCCCGTGCCCGGGATGCCCGGGGCGACGTCGGACACGGTCGAGGGCGTGTGGCAGGGGCTGAAGGTGATCCGCGGCGCGACCGCCCCCCGGTTCTTCCGCGGCCCCGGGGCGAAGCGCGGGGGCAAGCCGTCCGGCCACCGCCTCGGCGCGACGCTCCTCGGGGTCGTCGAGGCCCGCCGCCGGATCTACGTCCCGACCTACGAGTGGGTGCTGGAGAACCGCGTCGCGCCGGAGGTGATCGGCGGGTTGATCGAGGCCGCACTTTCGGGCGTCGTTCAGCACATCCACGACGTCTCGGACAACGGCGACATCAACGACACGGGCCAACCGCTCGCCCACGCCGCCGTGCTGGTGCAGTACATCAACCGCAAGTGCGCGGAGCGGGTGCGGGTGCGGGGGTGAGGACGTGTCGGTGTGCCCTCGCCGGCCCGGGAATCGGGTATCATGGACCCGGACGGGGCCGATCGCCCGGAGACGCCATGACAACGACCACGGACACGCGCATTCAGAAGACGTCGGGGGTGATGGGCGGCGAGGCGTGCGTCCGCGGCACCCGCACCACCGTCTGGGTTCTCGTCGGGTACCGGAAGCTAGGGCTCAGCGACGCCCGCCTCTTGGAGTTCTACCCCGCGTTGACCCAGTCCGACCTTGATGCCGCGTGGGACTACTACCGCGACCACGCCGCCGAGGTCGACGACGCCATCCGCCGGAACGAGACCGAGGGCGACTGACCGGTCATGGCCCACTTCTACGCCGACGAGGACTTCCCGCACCCCGTGGTCGAGGAACTGCGGGCGCTGGGGCACGACGTTCTCACGGCGCTGGACGACGGCCGGGCCGGGCGGGGTGTACCGGACTCCGACGTCCTCGCCCGCGCCACTCTGCTCGGCCGGGCCGTACTCACCCACAACCGCGCGGACTTTCAGAAGTTGCACGCCGCCGACCCGAGCCATTCGGGAATTGTGAGCTGCACCCGGGACGCCGACCCGGTCGCCCTGGCCGCCCGGGTCGGTGCCGCCGTCGCACGGAGCGCCCCGCTCGCCGGCCGCCTCGTGCGGGTGGTGAGGCCGAACCCGCCCGCCCCGGCGGTTCCGTGAGCACTCACTTCGCGGTGTCCACGCTGCGGGTCTCGCGGATCACGGTCACCTTGATCTCGCCGGGGTAGTCGAGCTGCTCCTCGATCGCGCGGGCGATCGCCCGGCACACGCGGACCGCGTCGGCGTCGCTGGTCTTGTTCGCGTTGGCGATCACCCGCAGCTCGCGGCCGGCCTGGATCGCGTAGGCGTGCTCTACCTCCGGGAACCCGCACGCCACGGCCTCCAGGTCCTCGAGCCGCTTCACGTACTTCTCCAGGGTCTCGCGCCGGGCCCCGGGGCGGCTCGCGCTGATCGCGTCGGCGGCCGCCACCAGGACCGTGTAGATGTTGTCCACGGTCACGTCGTCGTGGTGCCCGGCGATCGCGTGGAGCACCTCCTTGCTCGTCTCCCCGTACCGCTTGGCGAGTTCGGCCCCGACCTTCGGGTGCCCGCCCTCCATCTCGTGGTCCGCGGCCTTGCCGACGTCGTGCAGCAGCCCGCACCGCCGGGCCAGCCCCGGGTTGAGCCCCAGCTCCCCGGCCATGAGCCCGCACAGGTGCGCGACCTCGACCGAGTGGGCCAGCACGTTCTGGCTGTAGCTGGTGCGGAACCGGAGCCGGCCGAGCAGGTACACGAGCTTCTCGTGCGGCATCGCGACGTCGGCGTCGAGCACCGCCTGCTTGCCCAGCTCGGCGATGTGCTTCTCCATCTCCACCTGGGTCTCGGCGACCACCTCCTCGATCCGGGTCGGGTGGATGCGGCCGTCCTGGATCAGCTTGGTGAGGGCGAGCCGGGCGGTCTCGCGGCGCACGTTGTCGAACGCCGAGACGATGACGACCCCGGGCGTGTCGTCGACGATCACGTCGACCCCGGTGGCCTTCTCGAACGTGCGGATGTTCCGCCCCTCGCGGCCGATGATGCGGCCCTTCATGTCGTCCGACGGGATGTCCACGGTGCTGACGGTGGCGCTGGCGGTGAACTCGGCGGCCCACCGCTGGATGGTGGTGGCGAGGACCTCGCGGCCCCGGGCCTCGGCGTGCTGCTTGAGCCGGTCGTCGTACTGCCGGATCTTGGTGGCCAGCTCGGCCGAGAGCTCCTTCTCCAGCCGGTCGAGGAGCATCTTCTCGGCGGTCTCGCGGGACAGCCCGGTGATCTCGTGGAGCTTCTTGGTCTCCTGCTCGATGACCTCGTCGAGGTGCCGGGCCTTCTTCTCCAGCAGCTCGCGGCGGTCGGCGATCTTCTCCTTGAGCGCCTCGACGTGCTTCTCCTTGCGGGCCAGTTCCTTCTGCCTCTGCTCGGCGGCGTCCTCGCGCTTCTCGGCGCGGCGCTCCAGCTCGCGGACCTCGGCGCGGGCCAGCTCGAGTTCGCGGGTGACCTCCTCGCGGCGGCGGAACGCCTCGTCGCGGGCCTTGAGTTCGGCCTCGCGGAGCACCTGCTCGGCGTCGCGGCGGGCCGTCTCGATCAGCTCGGTGCCGCGGGCCTGGGCCTCGCGGGCCTGTTCGGCGTGGAGGAGCGCCCCGGCCCCCGGCCGGGCGGCGGTGCGGCGGAGGACGAGGTACGTGCCGCCGACGCCGAGCAGCGCGGCGACGGCGGCGAAGAGGCCCGCGGCGAGCGGGTCGATGTGGTCCATGTGGGGGCAGCTCCTGGCGGCGGCCCGTCGAAGCTCGGGGACGGTGGCAGCGGGGGAACGGGGCCGCGCGCCGGGGCGAGCCGGGTGCGGCCGATGGTCATCCGCGGGCAGAGGGTCCGGAGGACCCAGAGGAGCCCGGGCACGAGTTCCCAGCCGGTCATGGTCGAAGTCACTCCCGCGGTCGCGCGGGGCCGAGGTGCGACGGGCGATACGTTAGTTCGGTCGGTCAATCGTCCGCCGTCCGGGCGGGTGGCCGCGGGACGCCCGGGCCGGTAACCCGCCGTGGTCCATCCGTGCGGGGCGGGGCTTGGGGGCTATTATGGGCGCGGCGCGGCGCGTCCGCAACGGAAACGTGCCGGACCGGTCCGCGCCGGGTATGCGTCGCGAAAGTTGGTGGGAACTGTGTTCAGTTCGGTGTAGCTTTGA
>NZ_JBHYGG010000151.1:0-7149 GCF_051859125.1 Gemmata sp. | reverse complement strand
ATCACCAGGGAGCAGCCCCCATGCCAACCGCTCATTCTTTCCGAACGCTCTAAGCGACGGCGTCGGTCTTGCCTTTAATACGGCCGATCCAGATGCCGCCAGAGGTGATTTTCTTCATATCCCGCTCCCCCACCATCAACGTATTGCTCGTTCCATCGGTGATCAGGGCAAGGGTGAACGTTCTCCGGTAGGTGACGACGCCATTCGTGGTCTGGATTGAGCTTGTGATCAACTGGCTGACCAAGTAGTTCGAGCGGGCGTAATCGCCCGCATAGCTATTTGTCGTTCCGCCGACGGGGTCAGAGGGACATAGGAAGACGGACGGCGCTGTCTGGGTCGTCGAATTCACACCGGGGATGTCGCCCATGTAGTTCCCCGGATTCAGTGCAGTGTGAAGGGACGTTTGTTCAAGATAAGGCAAGATCTCCACCGCCCAACCCCAGTCGCCGTTCGTGTGGCCGGCTCCAATTTCGGCCCAGAAGGGTACTGGGAAAGAGAGCTTCGAGTCTTGATAGTTGTGGAGCGCCAAGCCGAGCTGCTTGAGGTTGTTCTGGCACTTCATCCGCGCGGCGGCCTCCCGGACTTTCTGAACTGCTGGCAGAAGCAGTCCGATGAGAATCGCGATGATTGCGATCACAACCAATAGTTCGATCAACGTAAAGGCCTTACGGCGCGATGGGGGCAGCATGGGGCTCCTGGCCAAATAGGATGATGTCGGGGATATTGTTCAGGCAACTTCCGGACCCATTATCAAGCAGAGAGTGAACGGGGCTCGGTCATTCACTTGGATTGGGGATCGGGAACCACGGCGTTCTCAGCCGTTGTACGGTCCGGAAAGACGGCGGGGCCGAGCGGCCGTGCGGCGAACCCCTCGGGGCGGGACCACGTCACCCGGAGCGCCGCCGGGCCGGTGGTCTGAGCGTACTCGATCCGTAAACGGTGCGGCCTGTCGGAGAGGGCGAGCGGGATCTCGCCGCGACCGCCCGCGACCCGGTCCCCGACGGGCTTCCCGTCCAGGTACACCCGCGCCTCGTCGTCCACCTCGATGCCGAGCACGTACCGCCCCGGCCGGGGTGCCTTGATCCACCCGCGGTAGCAGACTCTAAAGTGCTCGCCCCGCACCTCCGCGTTCGGTCTCGTCTGGCCCCACGCACCTCCCGGTTCGGGCTCGATTTGCGTGAGCGCGTGAGTGAGTTCGTCGGGTGCCTCGCTGGAATAGCAGAAATACTCGGCTCGCAACCCGTTGGTCGCTGCGGGGGCGAGCTTCGCCCAGTACGGGGTCACCGGGTCGGTGGGGAACGCATCGTCCACCGTGAGCGATACCCCGAGCATACGAGCGGCGAGTTCCCGCGTGAGTTCGGGGAGGTCGATGACGGTCACCACTCGCGACTCCGTCTCGAGGACCGCCAGCCCGCCGCCGACCACTCGGGCGAGATCGGAAACCGTGGCGCGGGTGGGTATCGTGAACAGCTTGACCGGGGATCCTGGCGAGACGCGCCAGAGCGTGAGCGTCTTGTCGCTGGACGCGGTCGCGAACTCCCGGGGGCCGAGCCAGCACGCGGCCGTCACGCGCTCTGTGTGTGCGGGCCAGGTCGCGACCGATTCCCCGGTGGGAAGGCGATAGATTCCCACGGCCCCGGAGTGCGATCCGACGAGGGCCAGGGGCTCGTCGGGCGAGAGCGCGAGAACGGAGGCGGCCCCTCCGAACCACGTCGCGAGTGGGTGCCCCTTCTCGTTCAGCCACGCCAACCCGCCAACGCCCGTTACGGCCAGAATCCCGGCCCGGCCGCCCGTCACCACTGAAGCCGATCCCCGGCCGCGGAGTGCTCCGACCAGCGGGTCCGAGTACTCCGCACCAGTCCTCATCATCCCGGGAAGCGAGTACGCGATTGCTTTCTCGCCCCCGACCCACAAACTGCCGCTGGGGCCGAAGCACACGGAGCGCTCCGCCGTTTCCGTGTGCGGGATGGGGAACTCCACGGATGTCCCGTCACCCAGGTTCCAGGCGATGCCCCGCCCGCCCGCCCCGCTCGCGAGCCACAACCCGTCGGGTTGCTGGACCGGGGCGACGAACGGGACCCGTGCATGGCCGAAGGGGATGGCCCGACGGGATACG
The DNA here is from genome assembly GCF_051859125.1 of Gemmata sp. Lineage (NCBI taxonomy): Bacteria > Pseudomonadati > Planctomycetota > Planctomycetia > Gemmatales > Gemmataceae > Gemmata > Gemmata sp. The sequence continues at coordinate 5,033 of NZ_JBHYGG010000151.1, read as the reverse complement.
GGGGCTCGGAGTGAGCCCGCTGCGGCCCACACGCCGAGTTCACTGCCCTCGTTCCCCGGTCGGGAGGCGTGCCCGGCAACGGTGTACAGGGTCCGCGCGTCCGGCGAGGTTCCGAACCGCGCGATCTGCTGTGAGCCCAGCGCGACGGTGCGGGGTCCGCTTAGTTCGTACACGCGGCCCTGGTTGCGGCCGCCGACGTACAGTCGCTTTCCGTCCGGGGAGAACGTGAACGGCGGGCCGGGTTCCCGGTCGGGCACGGGGAGCTCACAGACGCGCCGGCCGCTCCCGAGGTCGTGGAGCACGAGGCCGCGGCTGCCCGGCGAGACGACGGCGAACCGGCCGTCGGGGCTGATCCCCGTGGTCGGCACGCCGGACCCGGGTGCGGGGCGGTAGTCGATGGCCCCCGATCGAGCCCGAGAAACGAGGTCGAGGATCACGACCTGCGAGCCATCGACGGCCAGCGCCGTTCGGCCGTCCGGCCCCACCGTGACACTCGTGTGGCCGCCGATCGGGAGCGGCGGGCGCAGGTCGGACAGGTCGTGCTGGTCGAGGAACAGAATCTGATTGAGGAGCGCAAGGACCAAAGATTCCGCAGCCGGCACGGGGGTGATCGTCCGGACATCGGCCCCCAGCTCTCGCGCCGCGGTTTCTTTCCAGGTTCCCGTGTCCCAGACCTGGAGCCACCTCCCGCAGCGGGTGTACAACGACCGGCTGTCCGGGCTGAACGCGGCCGCCCCACCGTGCCCGCGCCCGCTCCACGTTGTCACCGGACCGGGTGCCGGGCCGGACACCGCCCACCGGTGCAACCGCCCCGCGCGTGAGGACATCACCAGCCACCGTCCGTCGGGGCTGAACGCCAGTCCGGCCGGCGACTCCTTCGACCCGCCCGGGCTGGTGTTGCCGAGGTCGACCGGGGCACGCAGCGTGTGGACCAGTTGCCCGGTCGCGCTGTCGAGCAACCACACGCTGAGTTGCGGGAAGCCCTCGGTCCAGCCGGGGAAGGCGAACTGGGTCGCGGCCACGAGCGGGAGCGTCGGGTGGGCGGCGAGGAAGTGCCCGTCTTCGGTCCGCTCCGGGAGCTTCCACTGAGCCACTTCGCGTGCGTCCAGGGCCGTCAACGAGGCGACCATTTCGTCCCGTAGGTCGGTGGCCCGAGCGGGGTCGTGGGCCAGACGGGTCGCGTGCGTCAGGTCCTCACGGGCCGCCCACGTCCAACCGAGTCGGCCGTTGAGGCGGCGGTTCCGGGCCTGTGTCACGAGGCGGAAGAACTCCTGGGCGTCCGCCGCCCGGTCGGCCGCCGCTCGCTCGGCCCGTGCCCGCCGCGTCTGCTCGTCTGCCAGTTCGGCCCGGACCCCGGCCAACCGCTCGCGCTCGTCCGCTTCACGCAACTCCACGCGGTGCTTCAGGGCCAGACCGAGGATCACCATTACCGCGATTAACCCCAACCCCAGGACGCGGGCCGCCGCGGGGCGCCGGCGGACCCACTTGACCACGCGCTCCAACGGCCCCGCGGGTCGCGCGCTGATCGGCTCCCCGATCAGGAAGTGGTTGAGATCGTCGGCGAGTGCTTGTGCCGTCGGGTACCGCTTCGCGGGCTCCTTCGCCAGGCACTTCAGGCACACGGTTTCCAGGTCACGGGGGATCGACGGGATCCACTTCCGCAGCCGTTCGGGCTCGGCGGTGAGCACCTGTTGGAGCGTCACCGCGGCCGAGTCGGCGAGGAACGGGGGCCGGCCCGTGAGGAGGTCGTAGAGGACGGCGCCAACGGCGTAGACGTCAGACGGGGTGCCGACCTCACGCACCTTTCCCGCCGCCTGCTCGGGGCTCATGTACGCCGGGGTGCCGAGGATCGCCCCCGAGCCGGTCAGGTCCGACCGCCCGACCTTCGCGAGCCCGAAGTCGGCGAGCCGCGGCTCGCCGTCCGCCGACAGCAGAATGTTCCCGGGCTTGATGTCGCGGTGGACGATCCCGTGGCTGTGGGCGTGCGCGACCGCCGCCGCCAACTTCGCCACGACCCCCGCCGCCTGCCTCGCCGCGAGCGGGCCGTTCTGCTTCAGGCGCGACGCGAGCGTGCCGCCCGGCAGGAACTCCATCGACAGGTACGGGAGGCCGTTGTGCTCGCCGAAGGCGAACACGCGGACGACGTGCGGGTGCTCCAGGGCCGCGACAGATTCGGCTTCGAGGAGGAACCGCGCGCGGGTCACCGGATCGGCGTACGGGCCGGCGATCACCATCTTCAGGGCGACCACGCGGTTCAACCCAACTTGTCGGGCCTTGTACACGACGCCCATCCCGCCGCGGCCCAACTCGCCTTCGATCTCGTACCCCGGGATCAGGGTTCCAGACGCCGCCGCCGCTCGCGCCACCTGCTCCGGCGATTGGGCCAGGGTTCCGGCCGCAGATTGCTGCGCCATTGTGGCGGGGGGCGCCTCCGGCGCGGGCGCCGGCAGCGTTTCGCGGTAGTCGGATGGGGGCGACCAGCCCGTCCGCGTGTTCGCGTTGTCCGGGTCGGAACCCGCGCTCGGATCTGCAGCACCAGACATGGACACCTCGGGCGACGACGTGGGCAGCGCTTCACGGCAGTGAAGGTTGGGGGGCGAGCCGCTCCCGGCGGACGCGCGCGACGCGGGCGGTGGCACCCTCAACACGCTTCGGACGAAGGTGTCGCGGTCGTGCCACTGGGGATTGATCGCGTGGTTTACCAGTCGCTCGGAAGGACGTTCCCGTCGCTCGGTGACGGAGCAGAACCCCACGCCGCTGCGGTCACGGTCCCCGAGACCGTGCGGACGCTCCCATCCGCGAGTCCGGCGACCATGCCGCCGGGGTGCGCGGTCTGCGGGCGGGTGTAGTCCGCGTCGGCGGGCTTGGGAGCAATCTGTGGGACCGCGGTGCTGAGGTACCCGAGCATCGGGGCCGCGCCCGGCGGGTTCAACCAGTACAGCGTGGCCGAACCCCACCACAAGTTGGCCCAGTTCCTGGACCCCGCCCCGAGATTGGACCCGTCGATGAAGCAGTACCGCTCGGCGAACGCGAGCGTGTTCGAGGTGCCGTCCGGGATCGTGTCGATTTTGTACTGGGCCGTCCAGTAACTCTTGTACCCGGTCCCACCCGCACCGCGGGAACCGAACAAGGGTTGGCTCGCGGAGTACGATCCGGCGGCCCGAGTCTGGAAACTCTTGAACGAGTTGCCACCGACGCTGGCGTCCAACCCCGAGTTGCTCGGGATCTGACCGTTCGGAGGCACGGTGCCGTCCGACGGGCACAGGAACGTTTTGGGAGTTGATCTGAGGTAGATTCCCGATCCGTACCAGGCACCAACCGTGACCGGGTCACCCGCCGGAGAGGTGGGACCGGTACTCCCCATTGCGGCCCGGAACAGCGGCTCTTGTTGGAGGTAGGGAAGCAGTTGGATGAAGAACGGGGTCTGCACGTTGCCGTTGAGAACGTCGAAGATGCCCGGGAACTTGCCGTCTTGCGCCCCAGTGTAGTTGTGAACGACCAGGGCGATCTGCTTGACGTTATTCTGGCACCGGATTCGGGCGGCGGCCTCGTGAACCTTCTGGACCGCGGGAAGGAGCAACCCGATCAGGATTGCGATGATGGCGATGACGACGAGCAGTTCGATCAGGGTGAACCCGAACCGCGGTCGAGGTGGCCGAAACAGCATTCCCGACTCCAAGTGGTGGAGAATAAAACACATTGCGAAGAATATCTGATCTTAAATGCACCCTCGTCAGTGCGGCGAAGAGTAGAGCAGGGCGAAGCCCCGCACAAACCAAACGGATGGATTCAAATATTCTGTCTTGCGTTAATTTACTCGCCCCTGCTCCCGACCTGCACGGGCTACAACGGTCGCGGGTGGACAGCTTTTGGTCACCCCCCGCGACCCTTCCGTTGATACGTGCTCAGCTTCGGGGCGTACCCTTCCACACCCACTCGATGGCGTGCGGGAGGAACTGCTGCTGCGCGTTGCCGTCGCAGTGGCGGGACCCTGACAGAACAGGTACTGGTACTCGTACCCCTTCTCCTTCAGCACCTCGGCCATGCGGTGGTTGGCGTGGTCCCGCACCGACCAGTACCACCGGGTGCTGACCACCTCGGGCACGTTCGTGAACCAGGCGTGGCCGTTCGACCCCAAGTTCCCCGACGGCGCGTGGGGGTTCCACGAGACGCTCAACCCCAAGGAGCCGAAGAAGCCGATCCGCCTGTTCATCCAGGTCGGCGACCGGGACCTGCTCAGCCCGAACGTGACGCGGGACGACATGCACGACTGGGTGGAGGCCATGATGAGCGCGGCCGAGCCGCGGGAGCTGCACCCCATCGCCGCGCGGCCGCCGGGGTCCTTCGTGAGCTTCACCTTGCAGTGCTTCTCCACCCGCGGCAGCACCTCGTCCTCGATGTACGTGGCGAAGTCGCCGTTCATGTTGTCGTACTCCTTGCCCCGCTCGTGCCCCTGGGCGTCGCCGCCGCCGTTCTGGAACGCGATCAGCACGATCGGCGGGATCCGCTTCTGGGCGATCAGGTTGTCGAGGACGGTCCTGTAGCCCGCGGCCCTGGCCGGGGCCGTCGTGGACCACCATGAACGGGGCCCCGGTGCCCTCCTTGTACTGCGCGGGGACGTACACCCCGACCTTGCGCTTGTAGTCGATGGTGTGCGTCTCGACGATGAGCGTCTTCGGGTTGTTCGGGTCGACCTTCCCGAACGCCTTGCGGGCGACGCCGGGGTTGAAGAGCTTGGTCTCCTTCGAGTCGATCTCGAACTGCTCCACCTTGCCCTCGGGTACGCCCTCGACCTTCTTGCGCTCCGGCGCGGGCACGTACTTCGGCCCGGTCACGAAGTTGTCGTACGCGTCGAGCGGAGGGTTAACGTACCGCTTGACGGCGTTCCCTGAGCCGCCCCACCCCGACGACGTTCCAGGTGGCGTCTTGCACCGCCCACAAGGGCCGAGCCCCGTTCTCGTCACCCAGGGCTGGTAAGGAATAGAGGTTCTTCACGATAGCGGTGGTTGTGGGTAGGATGCCAGCCCTTGCGC
>NZ_JBHYGG010000150.1:0-7227 GCF_051859125.1 Gemmata sp. | reverse complement strand
GGTGGCGTGGAGCACACGACCCCGGTCGCTCGCGCTCCCGGCCCGCCCGGAACTTGGAGACCCACCGTGACCACGACCGCGACGCACGCCGTTCCCGACTGGTTGAAGCTCCGCGACGGGGCGCTCAAGCCCGGCGTCCGCTCCGAGACGACGTTCGTGCTCGTCGGCGGGCAGCCGCTGTACAAGCTGGAGGTGCGGCCGGCCGCGGGCACGTTCGCGTGCGCCGTGTCGAACACCGTGAACGGCAAGCGCCTCGACGACCCGGCGGCCGCGTTCCCCACGGCCGACGCCGCCCTCGCCGGCGGCCTGGAGCGGCTGCGGACCGTGCTGGGCTGGTAATCAGAGGGGGAGCTGGGGAGACATGGGGTGAAGACACCCTCTCGGTTTCTCTCCCCCTCTCCGTGTCTCCCCAGCTCCCCCCTCTGGCTACTGCGCCTTCGCCAGGAACTGCACGCCGACCTTGCCGGAGCCGATGAACCCGAGCTGGTCGAACCCGTAGCTCTTGACCACGCGGAGCAGCGTCTCGCCCTCCTCGGCGGTGGCGCAGTCGAACAGGTGGCGGCCGTTCTCGGTCACCGCGAACCGGTTCCCGTACGCCTGCACCTTCAGCGCCGCCGGGTCGAACCGCCGGCCCCGGAGGTTGAACGGCACCCGGGTGGGGGCCTTCCCGTTGGCCAGGAAGAACGTCAGCCCGCCCGACCCGACCTTGCAGAACTCGGTGACCCGCATGTCGCCCATCGCGCGGGCCGCGTCGCGGGCGGCCCACTCGCTCGGCCCGAACCGCCCCAGCACCTCGACCCCCGACGCGACCACCCAGTCGCCGCCGTCCTTGCGGACGTCGAGCTTCCGCGGGTCCACCTGCGTCATCTCGCCGACGAACCCGACCCCGGCGACCGGGATGCCGACCCGGGTGAGCCCGTCGATCTGCGCCTGGAGCGCGACCCGGGCGAGCGGCCCCTTGTCGGCCTTCGCGGGCATCGCCTCCTCGGACCCCGCGAACAGGTACGTCATCACCGGCACGCCCTGGCCCACGACGCCGACGCGGTTGAACCCGTACCGGCGGATCGCCGCGACCGCCTGCTCGGCGTCGGCCCGCACCGGCCCGAAGTTGAAGTGCAGGTTGTCGTCGTCCCGCACGCACCACACCCCGCGGACCGCCTCGACGCGGACCGTGCGCAAGTCGATCGGGACGATGTTCGTGGCCCCCGCGCCGGTCACCACCGGGCCGCTGGTGGTCGCGCCGCCGCCCGCGTCGTCCCGGCCCGGCATGCCCAGCGTCACCGGCGACTTGCCGTCCACGAGCGCGTACTCGACGACCGGCCGCGGCGTGCCGATGGTCACCCACTCGGTCGGCCGCAGGTCCTTGTAGACGCGGAGCGCGTTGCGGGCGTCGAGCTCGCGGTCCCCGAAGTCGCGGAGCACCTTGAACCCGCCCCAGAGCTGCCACCCGCCCGAGACGCGCTTGAGCGACAGGTCGCGGACGTTGATCGGCGTCTTCGCCTCGGGGTACGGCAGCGGCACCTCCTGCGGCTGCGCGATCGGGTTAAGGTTCTGGCCGAGCCCCGGGTTCCCGTTCGGGTTCTGCCCCAGCTGCCCCGGCAGCGCCGGTGGGAACGCGGCCGGCGGGTTGGTCGCGCCCGGTACGGCCCCCGGGGGCGAGAAGCCCGGCGGGAGCGTACCCGGGGGCAGGGCGACGCCGGGCTGAAACGGCGGCTGCGTGCGCATCACCGGCGCAGCGGGCTGGACCGGCGCGCCCGGTGCCGGCGACATCGACGCGGGGACGACCGGCCCCTGCGGGAACTGCGGGAACGGGGGCCGCGGCTGCGTGGTCGCCGGGGTCACGGGGGTCTGCGGGAACGGCGGGAGCTGGGCCGCCGCCGACCCGACCCCGAGAACGAGCCCGCACTGTGCGAGAAGGAGCCGCCGTCGCATCGCATACCCTCTTGGGCGAGAGTGCCGGTTCGTCGGGTAGTATCGACCGTGCGGCCTGGGGAACTTGAGGAGGAGCCCGCGATGCGTCTCGGTCCGTCCACCGCTGTCGCGCTCGGCTCGGCCGCGGCGCTCGTGGTTCTGATCGCGGCGCTGGTGTGGCGCGAGCGCGACCACCGCCCCGGCCCCGGCGCGGCCCCGCCGCTGATCGTGTACGCCGCCCCGACGGTCCGCCTCGCGCTGGAGCGGGTCGCGGCCGACTACGAGCGCGAGACGGGGCAGCGCGTCGAACTGCGGTTCGGCGCGTCGGAAGACGTCCTCACCCGGGTGCGGCTGCCGACACCGTCGGAGCCCGCCGACGTGTTCATCCCGGCCGACGACAGCTACGTCCGGCAGGCCCGCGAGCAGGGGTTCGTGGCGGAGTCGTTCCCGGTCGCACGGGTGCGGGCGGTGCTGCTGCTGGCTCCGGGCAACCCGAAGAACGTGACCGAATGGCGCGACTTGTTGCGGGCCGACGTGCGGGTCGCGGTGCCCAACCCCGGCGCGGCCGTCGGGGTGCTGGCCCGCACGCACCTGAGGGCGACCGGGAAGTGGAGCGCGCTGGAACCGCGGGTGGTGGACACGGGAACGGTAACCGAGGCGGCGAACGCGGCGAAGGCCGGCGGCGTGGACGCGGCGGTCGTGTGGGACGCGGTCGCGCACTCACCGGGCTACCGCGAACAGCGCGTCCTGGCGGTGCCGGAACTGGACGGCGTGGACGGGCGGATCGAAGCGGCGCCGCTCACGCAGTCGCTGCGCCCGGACGACGCGCGGCGGTTCGCCCGGTACGTCGCCGCGACCGACCGCGGGCTGGTTCACTTCCGCGAACTCCGCTTCACCGTCGCCGCGGGCGCACCGCCGTGGGCCGACGCGCCGCTCGCACGGTGAGCGCGTCACGCGAGGATCTCCTTCACCACCTCGCCGTGGACGTCGGTGAGGCGGAAGTCGCGGCCGCCGTGCCGGTACGTCAGCTTCTCGTGGTCCAGGCCGAGCAGGTGCAGCACCGTCGCGTGCAGGTCGTGGGTGTGGACCTTGCCCGACACCGCCTCGTACCCGTACTCGTCGGTCGCGCCGTGGACCAGCCCGCCCTTCACCCCGCCGCCCGCGAGCCACATCGAGTACCCGCGGTTGTTGTGCCCGCGGCCGTCCTGCGTCGGGTCCTCGGGCGTGCGGCCGAACTCGCCGCCCCAGATCACCAGCGTGTCCTTCAGCAACCCGCGCCGCTTCAGGTCCGCGAGCAGCCCCGCGACCGGCCTGTCGATCTGCAGGCAGTTGCGGGTCATCCCGGACGTGAGCGACCCGTGCAGGTCCCACTCGGTGTGCGTGATCTCGACGAACCGCACGCCGGCCTCGGACATGCGGCGGGCGAGGAGGCACTGCCGGCCGAACGTGTCGCCGGGGCCGCCGACGCCGTACTGCGCGAGCGTCTCCTTCGTCTCGCCCGACAGGTCCATCACCTTCGGCAGCTCGCCCTGCATGCGGAACGCCAGCTCGGCGCTCTGGATCATGCCCTCGACCTGCGGGTCGGCGGTCCTCGCGGCGAGGTCGCGGTCCATCGCCCGGAGCAGGTCGAGCTGGTCGCGCTGGCCGGCCGCGGTGAGCCGCGGGTTCACGAGGTTGCCGACGGTCGGGTTCGGCGTGGGCCGGTTGGCGTCGCCGAGCAGCGTGGCCGAGTACGCCGCGGGGAGGAACGCGCTCTGGTAGTACCGGGTGCCGCCGAGCGCCGACAGCGGGTTGATGCTGACGAACCCGGGCAGGTTCCGGTTCTCGCTCCCGAGGCCGTACAGCACCCAGCTCCCGACGCTCGGGCGGGTGAACTGGAAGCTCCCGGTGTGGAGCTGTTCCAGCGCCTGCGGGTGGTTCTCGTTGTCGGTGTGCATCCCGCGGAGGACGCACAGGGTGTCGGCGTGCTTCGCGGTCTCGGGGAGCAGTTCGACCACGTCGAGGCCGCTCTCGCCGTGCTTGTTGAACTTCCACCGCGAGCCGAGGAGCTTGCCCCCCTTGAGCTTGCCGGGCTTGCCGTGGTCGGCGGCGAGCTGCGGCTTCGGGTCGAACGTCTCCATGTGGCTCGGGCCGCCCCGCATGCACAGGAAGATGACCCGCTTCGCCCTGGGCTCGAAGTGCGGCTTCTTCGGCGCGAGCGGCGAGTCCGGCGCGCGGGCCTCGCGCGCCGCGGCCTCGGCCGCGAGCCCGGCGAACGCGACGTACCCGAACCCGGTCCCGGCGCGCTTCAGCGCCTGCCGCCGCGAGAACGGCAATTCGGAACGCGGAGTGCGGAATTCGGAATGCGAGCCGGACATTGACAGCCCTCGGCGCGGTGATCGGGGTCGGCAACGGTAGGTGTCTTTGCTCTCACGCGGGCCGCCACGGAGGGCGGCCCCTACGAACCAAGTTCGCGAGTAGGGACCGCAATCCGTGGCGGCCCGCCAACCGCCGAGGACTTCTACCCGGTCTCTTGTCTTCACTCCGCACTCCGCACTCGGTTCAGCGGAGGGTGCGGAACTCGGCGGACGCGAACACGGTCTGGCAGAAGCTCGCCCAGCGCTCCTCGCGGAGCCTCTCGGACGTCGCCGGGGCCTTCGCCTTCGGGTCGGGGAGCAGCGCCTCGGGGGCGGCGAGGTACTTCGCGGCGCGGGCGGCCTCCTCGGCGGTCGGCGGGCGCGAGTACGCGAGCCGGTACAGGCGCTCGACACGGGCCGCGTCGTCCGGGCCGGTCGCCAGGAGCCGCGCCGCGGCGCGCTTCGCCTGCGCGATCACCCACGGGTTGTTCATCAGGTACAGCGACTGCGCCGGGACCGTGCTGCGGTCGCGGGCGGCGACGGGCCGGTCCGGCGAGGCGAAGTCGAACAACTGGAACACCTCGGGCAGCACCCCGCGGACGACCGGCAGGTAGACGCTGCGGTGCGGGACGTCGAACAGGTCGGCGGCGAACGCCGGCTGGTGGCCGAAGTACTCGGCACTTCGGTACGGGTTCACCTTCGCCAGCGGCCCGCCGGCCGGCGGCGCCGGGTCGAGCCCCCCGCTGACGGCGAGGACCGCGTCGCGGAACGCCTCCGCCTCCAGCCGCCGCGGGGCCATCCGCCAGTAGAGCGTGTTGTCCGGGTCCACCGAGTGCGGATCGCGGAATTCGGAGTGGGGAATTAACACCCCGAACAGCCGGGCCTTCGACTCCGCGTTCCGCGTTCCGCGTTCCGCATTCGTCGAGAGGCGGTACGCGCGCGACAGCACCAGTTCGCGGACGAGCTTCTTCGTGCTCCACCCGCCGGCGACGAACCGCACCGCGAGGTGGTCGAGCAACTCCGGGTGCGTCGGCTTCGCGCCGTTCACACCGAAGTCGTCCGGCGTGGTGACGAGCCCGCGGCCGAACAGGTGCGCCCAGACCCGGTTGACGTACACGCGGGCCGGGAGCGGGTTCCCCGGGTCGGCGAGCCAGTCGGCGAGTTCGAGCCGGCCGCTCGCCGCCGCGGGCATCGGCCGGGCGGCGGTCGGCACCACCCGGAGCACGCCCCGCGGCGCGACCTCGCCGAGGTTCGTCGTCTCGCCGCGGACGTGGACGCGGACGTCCACGGGCTTCGCGCGGTCGCGGGCGGCCATCGCGAGGGCCGGCATCGGCGGCGGGCTCTCGGTCGCCGCCTTCAGGTCCGCCTCCGCGGCCTTCACCTTCGCGTCCCAGTCCTTGATCTCGGCCTCCATTCGCCCGATGTCGCCCTGGAGCGCCGCCTTGTCGGCCCCGGGCTTGGCGATCTGGAGCTTCGCGTCGGTGAGTCGCCGCACGACGCGGTAGCGGTCGGAGCGGGCGGTGTTCTGCTTCAGCGTCAGGTCGTGGAGCTTCGCGAGGTACGCGAGCGCGTCGGCCCCGAGCCGCTCGGCGTCCGGGCCGACCGGCAGGAGCGGGGCGTGGTGGAACGCGGTCGCCTTGATCCCGAGCGGGCCGTAGCCGGAGAGCGGCTCGGTGCTGCGGAGCACGCCGGCGATCGCGTAGTAGTCGCGGGTCGGGATCGGGTCGAACTTGTGGTCGTGGCACCGGGCGCACCCGACCGACAGCCCGAGGACCGTGCGGCCGATGACCTCGATCTGCTCGTCCACCACGTCCATGTGGAACACGTCCGGCTTCGCCTCCTCGAGCGCCTTCGGGCCGAGCGCGAGGAACCCGGTGGCGACGCGGAGCCGGTCCCGCTCGGCGGCGTCGGCCGCGGGGAGCAGGTCGCCGGCGACCTGCTCGCGGACGAACCGGTCGTAGGGCGCGTCGCGGTTGAAGCTGTCGATGACGTAGGTGCGGTACCGCCAGGCGTGGAACCACAGCACGTTCCGGTCGCGGCCGTTGCTGTCGGCGTACCGGGCCGCGTCGAGCCAGTGCCGGCCCCACCGCTCGCCGAAGTGCGGCGACGCGAGGAGCCGGTCGACCATCTTCTCGTAGGCGCCGGGGGCCGCGTCGGCGGCGAACGCCTCGACGTCTTCGGGGGCGGGCGGCAGGCCGGTCAGGTCGAACGAGACGCGCCGCGCGAGGCTGCGGCGGTCCGCGTCGCGGCCGGGCCGGAGCCCCCTCGCCTCCTGCGCGGCGAGCACGAACCGGTCGGCGGCGGCCAGGGGCCACGCGGCGTCCTTGACGGCGGGGGCGGCCGGGTTCGCCGGGGGCACGAACGCCCAGAACTTGCGGCCGTCTTCGAGGCTCATCCCCTTGCGGGCGACCGCCGCGGCCCCGGCCCGCGGGTCGGGCGCGCCCATCTTCACCCACGCCTCGAAGTCGGCGACCACCGCGTCGGGGAGCTTGCCCTTCGGCGGCATCTCCGGCGCGTCGGCCGCGTACCGCATGGTCTTGACGAGCAGGCTCTGGTCCGGCTTGCCGGGGACGACCGCGGGGCCGGTCTCGCCGCCCTTGCGGAGCCCGTCGCGCGTGTCGAGCGCGAGCCCGGCCTTGAGCTTGTTCCCCTTCGCGGCGTCGGCGGAGTGGCACGAGTAGCAGTGCGCGACGAGGACGGGGCGGATCTTGTTCTCGAAGAACTCGACGCCCTTGGGGTCGGGCTTCGCGGGGTCGTCGGCGCGGGCGGCCGGTGCGGCGAGGCACAGCACAACGGCCGCGGCGAGCGGGAGGGAGTGGGTCCGCATGTGTGGCAGCAGGCAGGTGGCAGCGGGGCGGGGCCGGCGGGAGGTGGAGTGTACCACCCGCCGGCGGCGGGCCGCAACCGAATTCGGCGCGTCACCCGCCGGCGGGGTATGCGTCGCGAAAGTTGGTGGGAACTGTGTTCAGTTCGGTGTAGC
>NZ_JBHYGG010000149.1:0-7269 GCF_051859125.1 Gemmata sp. | reverse complement strand
AATAGGAACCCAACAGATCTCGTATCCCGCCTCCCGCTCGCTGGGCCGCATGTCTTTCACCGGGTGGAATTCACCCCGCCCGCGGGTCTACGATTCGGTACACTGTCCGCGTGTCCGCCGCGGGAATCGGCCGGCCGCGAGACAGTCACCGGATGACGTTAATGATCGCACTTGCCCCCACGAATCATCCCGTCGCGTCCGCCGCACCCGCCCGCGCCCGCACCCGGAAGGCCCTGGTCATCGGTGCGGGGCCGGGGGGCCTCGCCGCGGCCCTGCTGCTGGCCCGCGGCGGCGCGCAGGTCCATGTCGTCGAGCGGCTCCCCCGGGTCGGCGGCCGGTGCTCGACCATCGAGGCCGACGGGTACAGGTTCGACCTCGGCCCGACGTTCTTCCTGTACCCCCGCGTCCTCGAGCGGATCTTCAGGCTCGTCGGCCGCGACCTGCACCGCGAGGTGCCGATGGTCCGGCTCGACCCGCAGTACCGCATCGCGTTCGGCAGCGGCGGGCACCTCGACTGCACGCCCGACGTGCCCCGGCTCGAAGCCGAGGTCGCCAAGCTCAGCCCGGCCGACGCGCAGCACCTCCGCCGGTTCCTCTCCGAGAACCGCGACAAGCTGGAGAAGTTCCGCCCGACGCTGGAGAGCCCGTTCCTCCGGTGGCGCGACCTGCTGAGCTGGGACCTCATCAAACTGCTCCCGACGCTGCGGCCGTGGCAGTCGCTCGACCGCGAACTCGGCCGGTACTTCGGCGACGAGCGGATCCGGCTCGCGTTCTCGTTCCAGTCGAAGTACCTGGGCATGTCGCCGTTCAACTGCCCGAGCCTGTTCTCGATCCTGTCGTTCCTCGAGTACGAGTTCGGCGTGTGGCACCCGATCGGCGGGTGCGGGGCGGTGAGCGAGGCGATGGCCCGGGTCGCCCGCGACCTGGGGGTCACGTTCTCGCTCGGCGACGAGGTGAAGGAAGTGCTGTTCGACGGCCGCCGGGCCGTGGGCGTGCGGACCGCCACCGGCGAGCACCGGGCCGACGCGGTGGTCGTGAACGCCGACTTCGCCGACGCGATGACGAAGTTGATCCCCGACCGCCTGCGCCGCCGGTGGACCGACGCGAAGATCGAGAGGAAGAAGTTCTCGTGCTCGACGTTCATGCTGTACCTCGGCCTGGAGGGCCGGCAGGACCACGTCCCGCACCACACGATCCACTGCGCGGCCGACTACGCCACGAACCTCGGCGACATCGAGCACCGGCGCGTGCTGTCCGACGACCCGTCGTTCTACGTCCAGAACGCCTCCGTCACCGACGACACGCTCGCCCCGAAGGGGCACAGCACACTGTACGCCCTCGCGCCGGTCCCGCACCAGAACGCGAACGTGGACTGGGCCAGGGAGGCGCCGGCGTTCCGGGAGAAGCTCCTGGGGCAGTTCAAGAAGATCGGCCTGGACGACGTCGAGAAGCGGATCCGGTTCGAGAAGGTGGTGACCCCGGCCGACTGGCAGAACTCGTACTCGGTGTACCGCGGGGCGACGTTCAACCTGGCGCACACGTGGCGGCAGATGCTGCACCTGCGGCCGCGGAACCGGTTCGAGGACGTGGACGGCGTGTACCTCGTCGGGGGCGGCACGCACCCGGGCAGCGGGCTCCCGGTGATCTACGAGTCGGCCCGGATCACGAGCCGGCTGCTGCTCGGCGACCTCGGCCTCGACGCGGACTGGCTCGGCGCGCCCGGGGCCGCCGAACTGCCCGCCGCCGTGCCCGCGGGTTAGAATGCCTCTACCCCGAGAGAGGTGCCACCGATGTCGTTCCGTGACTTCACGTTCCCCGACGTTCTCGGCCGTCTGGGTCTGACGGCGCGGTCCGATGAGCTGAACCTCGACGGCACGCCAGTTCCGGTGCCGCCGTACCTGGCAGCGGCCCTGATCGCCGGCCTGGAGTTGTCGCAAGGGATTCACAACGAGAAGGCGCGGTCCGAGTTCGTCATCGCGCCGCTCCTGCTCGAACTCCGGCGGATGCACCCGCACCGGTTCGGGCTGTTTTCGGGGACGGAGTTGTCCGTCGACCCCGAGAAGGGACTGAACGGAGTGTGTGACTTCCTGTTCACCCGCGGGGAACAGGTGTTCGTGGTCGAGGCCCCGATCGTCGCCATCGCGGAGGCGAAGAACGACAACGTCTACAACGGGTACGGGCAGTGCATCGCCGCGATGCACGCCGCCGCCCTCTTCAACCTGAAGGCGAACTCCCCGGTGCCCGCGATGTTCGGGGTGAGTACCACCGGGGCGCACTGGAAGTTCCTCCGCCTCACGGGCGCCACCGTGACGATCGACAAGGCGGACTACTTCATCGACCACCCCGAGCGCGTCCTCGGCGCGCTCTCGCGGGTCATCGAGATCGCGACGGCATAACCACGCCCGTCCGTAAGGAGCCACCGTGGCAGAGCAGGAACGGAATCGGATCGGGGTGATCGGGAGCGGGCTCGCCGGGCTGTCGGCGGCGTGCGTGCTCGCGGCCCGCGGGTACCAGGTCGTCGTGTTCGAGAAGAGCCCGTGGCTCGGCGGCAAGGCCGCGGTGCTCCAGGACGCCGGGTTCCGGTTCGACATGGGGCCGACGATCCTCACCGTCCCGAGCGTGCTGAAGCGGGTGTTCGACGAGGCCGGCCGCGACATGGCCGACTACCTCGACCTCGTCCGCCTCGACCCGCAGTGGCGGTGCCTCTTCGCCGACGGCTCGACCCTCGACCTCGTCGAGAACGTCGGCGACATGGCCGCGACCCTCGACGCCTACTCGCCCGGCACGGGCGCCGGGGCCGGGTACCGCGACTTCCTCGCGTACTCGCAGCGGCTCCACCGCATCTCCGAGCGGTACTACTTCTGGAAGTCGATCGGCGGCATCGCCGACATGGTCGACCCGAAGTTCGGGTTCTCGCTCCAGATCCTCGGCGACGTGCTGCGGATGCGGATGGGCCGGTCGGTCGCGAGCACCGTGCGGAAGTACACCCCGGACCCCCGGGCCGCGCAGATGCTCGACCACTTCACGCAGTACGTCGGGTCGTGCCCGGAGCAGTCGCCGGCGGTGCTGTGCGGCATCGCGAACATGCAGACGACCGAGGGCATCTGGTACCCCCGGGGCGGCACCCGGGCCGTGCCCGAGGCGCTCGTGAGGCTCGGCGGGGAACTCGGCGTCGAGTACCGCACCGAGACGGGTGTCGCCCGCGTCCTCACCCGCGGGGACCGCGTCACCGGCGTCGAGACCGACGCGGGCGAGCGGATCGAACTCGCGGCCGTGGTGTCGAACGCCGACGCGGTCCGCACGCACCGCGAGTTGCTCGCCGAGGCCGCGCCGCGGGTCGCGCAGCGGTTCGAGCGGCGGCGCTCCTACGAGGCCGCGTGCTCGGGCGTCGTGCTGTACCTCGGGCTGAACAGGGCCTACGACCACCTGCTGCACCACGACTTCGTGTTCTCCCGCGACCCGCACGAAGAGTTCGAGTGGATCTACAAGAAGGGCGAGCCCGCACCGGACCCGACGTGCTACCTCGCGTCCACGGCCCGCACCGAGCCCGAGACCGCCCCGCCCGGCGGCGACGCGCTCTACGTCCTGGTTCACACGCCGTACCTGCGGCCGCACCACGACTGGTCGAAGATGCTCCCGGAGTACCGCCGCGTCATCATCGAGAAGCTGAAGACGACGGGAAAGATGCCGGACATCGAGAGCCGCATCGTGTTCGAGTCGGCGCTGACCCCGCAGGACATCCACGACCGCTACCGGGTGCTCAACGGCGCGATCTACGGGCTCGCGAGCCACGGCAAGTGGAACGGCGCGTTCAAGCCCGCGAACCGGTCCCGCGACCTCAAGGGCCTGTACCTCGCCGGCGGCGCGGCGCACCCCGGGCCGGGGATGCCGATGGTGCTGATGTCCGGGTGGATCGCGGCCGACTCGCTGGACCAGGACCGGGTGGTGGCGAAGGCCGGCGAACCCGTGGCCGTTTGATGGGCACCGACCGACTGACCGGCGGCGCGGACCTGCCGCGCCGCTGGCTGTGGCTGTTCCGCCTGTTCCGGTGGTACGCGCGCCGCTACGTCCGCAGGCACTTCCACGCGGTCCGGCTCTCGAAGTCGGGCCGCACGTTCCCGCCCGCCGGCAGTGAGCCGCTGCTGATCGTCCTGAACCACCCCGCGTGGTGGGACCCCATGGTCTGCATGGTGCTGTCGCGGCTCATCGCCGACCGCGACCAGTTTGCCGCGATCGACGCCGGGGCCCTGGAGCGGTACCCGGCGTTCCGCAACATGGGGTTCATCCCCGTGGACACGAAGACGCTCCGCGGCGCGGCGGCGTTCGTCCGCACCGGCACCACCATCCTCTCGCAGCCGGGCCGGGTGTACTGGGTGACGGCGCAGGGGAGGTTCACCGACGCGCGCGAGCGGCCGCTCGGGATCAGCGCCGGCGTCGGGCACCTCGCGGCGCGGCTCGCGTCGGGCGTCGTGGTGCCGCTCGCCATCGAGTACGCCTTCTGGACCGAGCGCACCCCCGAGGCGCTCGTGCGCGTTGGCGAACCGCTGCGCGTTAGCGACCACCCCGGCCGTTCCGGGAAGGAGTGGGCCGCACTCATCGAGGCGGCGATGACCGCGAACCTCGACTCGCTCAACGCGGAAACGATGTCGCGCGACCCGGCGAAGTTCGCGGCGCTGCTCGTGGGGAAAGTCGGCGTCGGCGGCCCGTATGATTGGTGTCGGCGGGTGCTCGCGTGGGTCCGCGGCAAGAAGTTCGAACCGGCCCACGGCGGCGGGGGGGAGCAGGCGTGATCGTCCTCGCGTGGGTGTGCCTCGGCTGCGCGGTTGTGCCCGCGGCGCTCTACTTCCGGAACGTGTTCCTGTTCCGCGAACCGCCGGTTCTGGCGAGCGGGGGGCGTGAGCCCCCCGAGTCTTTCCTTCCTCGGGGGGCTCACGCCCCCCGCTCGCCAGGAATCTCCGTCCTCATCCCCGCGCGGAACGAGGAACTCGGCATCGCCGCGTGCCTCGAATCGGTGCTCGCGTCGCGGGGCGTCGATCTCGAAGTGATCGTCCTCGACGACCACTCGACCGACCGCACGGCCGGGATCGTCCGCGAGATGGCCGCCAAGGACTCGCGCTTGCGGCTCGAACCGGCGCCGCCGCTGCCCGACGGGTGGTGCGGCAAGCAGGCCGCGTGCTTCGCGCTCTCGAAGCTCGCGACGCGCGACGTGCTCGCGTTCCTCGACGCCGACGTGCGGCTCGCGCCCGACGCGCTCGACCGCATGGCGCTGTTCCTGGGGCGGAGCGGCGCGGGGCTCGTGAGCGGGTTCCCGCGGCAGGAGACCGGCACGCTCCTCGAAAAGCTGCTGATCCCGCTCATCCACTGGTTGCTGTTGTGCTGGCTCCCGCTCGGGAGCATGCGGAGACTCCGGTGGTCCGTGTTCGGGGCCGGGTGCGGGCAGTGGTTCATGACGACGCGCGCCGCCTACGACGCCGCCGGTGGGCACGCGGCCGTGAGGGCGTCGCTCCACGACGGGCTGACGCTGCCGCGGGCGTACCGCCGCGCCGGGTTCCACACCGACCTGTGCGACGCGACCGACCTCGCGACCTGTCGCATGTATCGCTCGGCGGGTGCCGTGTGGTTCGGGCTCGCGAAGAACGCCCGCGAGGGGATGGCCGCGACCGGGCAGATCGGGTTCTGGACGGTGGTGCTGCTGTGCGGGCAGGTGCTGCCGTTCGCCCTGCTCGCGGCGG
The DNA here is from genome assembly GCF_051859125.1 of Gemmata sp. NCBI lineage: Bacteria > Pseudomonadati > Planctomycetota > Planctomycetia > Gemmatales > Gemmataceae > Gemmata > Gemmata sp. The sequence goes on along the minus strand of NZ_JBHYGG010000149.1, from coordinate 1,537 downwards.
TAGATGTGGTGGCCGGGGTCGCTGTGCTGCTGGTGTACGCCCCCCGGTTGCACGCCGCGTGGCGGTTCCGGCAGTCGCCCCTCGGCGCGGTCCTGCACCCGGTCGGCGTGCTGCTGCTGCTCGCGGTGCAGTGGTACGCGGTCCTCTGCGCCGTGCTCGGCAAGCCGGCCGGGTGGAAAGGCCGCCCCCACCCGCGCCTATCATCAGTTAGCTCTCCGCGCAGCACCTGATGGGGCCGGCCATGCCCGAAGTTCCGTCCTACGTGATCGTCGGTGCCAGCGGCGGCATCGGCACCGCCCTGTGCCACCAGCTCGCGGCCCGCGGCCCGTGCAAGCTCGTCCTCGTGGCCCGCGACGCGGCCCGCGTGGGCCAACTCGCCGCCGCCTTGCAGACCGAGCACCCCACCCCGCCGGCCGTCTCGTGCCACGCGCTCGACGCGCTCGACCCGCAGGAACTCGCCGCCGCGTTCGACGCCGCGGCCGCCGAGTTCGGCCCGATCACCGGGGTCGTGAACCTGTGCGGGTCCATCCTGCTGAAGCCGGCCCACTCGACCTCCGACCGCGAGTTCGCCGACACGCTCGCCGCGAACCTCGTGACCGCGTTCAACGTGCTCCGGGCCGCGGCGCGGGCGATGCCGGCGGGCGGGTCGATCGTGCTGGTGTCGAGCGCCGCGGCCCGGATCGGCATCGCGAACCACGAGGCGGTCGCCGCCGCGAAGGCCGGCGTCACCGGCCTGACGCTCTCGGCGGCCGCGACCTATGCGTCCCGGAACCTGCGGGTGAACGCGGTCGCGCCGGGGCTGGTCCGCACGCCGCTCGCCGAGAAGATCACCGGGAGCGAGCCGGCGCTCAAGGCGTCCACCGCGATGCACCCGCTCGGGCGGATCGGCGAGCCGAACGACGTGGCCGGCGCGATCGCGTGGCTCCTCGACCCGGCGACGACGTGGGTGACCGGCCAGGTCATCGGCGTCGACGGCGGGCTGGCCTCCGTCCGGGGGCGGTGACGACCCCGTGTCACCCCCCGACGCACTCCTGACCGCGAACGCCGCCGCCACGTGGCTCATGTGCGGCGTCATCTGGTTCGTGCAGCTCGTCCACTACCCGCTGTTCCCCGCCTACGACCGCGCGTGGTTCCGCGCGGCGATGAGCGCCCACCAGGCGGCGACGCAGCGGGTCGTGTTCCCGGCGATGGTGCTGGAACTCGGCACGGCGCTGGCGCTGCTCGCGTGGCAGCCGGCGGGCGTCCCCGAGTGGGTGCCGTGGCTCGGGGCGGCGCTCGTCGGCGTGTGGGGCTTCACGACGGCCCTCGTGATGGTCCCGCTACACGAGCGGCTCGCCCGCGAGGGGTTCGACGGGGCGCTGCACCAGCGACTGGTGCGGTGGAACTGGGTGCGAACTGCTGCGTGGTCGGCCCGCGGCCTGGGGTGCGCCGCGGTGCTGGCGGCACGTCTGACCGAACCGGGGTGATCGGCGACCCGGTAATGGGGGGCGGTCTGGTCCGAGCCCGAGCGCCGAGCGAGGGGCCACGCTGACCCTCG
>NZ_JBHYGG010000148.1:0-7288 GCF_051859125.1 Gemmata sp. | reverse complement strand
CAACGGACTTGACCTGCACACGGCTTCATAGTCGACCCCGCTCAGCAGCGGCGGGGGCCGAGTGAGCGACACGTCGGGGAAAGCCTACATGCCCCCGCCGTCTGCTGCAGCGCCTGGTTCGGCGTCTGGAGCGCTACCCGCCGGACTGCTCGCGGAACTCCCGGAGTGCCCGCGATGCCTCCAGGTGGACCGACGCCAGGGCCTCGATTACCAGCCGGTCCCGCAGCTCCGGGCGGCGGCAAGCGGCCCGCACCCCATTGAGCAGGCTGGCCGCGTCGATAGTCAGCAATGGCTCCATCATGCCCCGGATAGTGCGATAGGCGGACGCAACCGCCTCCCGCTCGGCCGGTGACCCGGCCATGTCTTCGGCCGCCCCAGCGTACGCCTCGAACAGCCCGGAGGTCATCCCGCGGCCGTTGGCCACCCCAATGACGAACGCCCGCTGCTCGGACTCGGGCATCGCGTCGAAGGTCGCACAGGTGATGTTCGAGAGGTCTGCCACCGCCGATGCCTCCGCCGCCGAACTCGGGATTAGCTTGATACGTGGTGCGCGATAGGTCTGACCCACCGGTCAGAGTAACACTCCACATCGTGACTGGCCGGTCACGCTAACATGCAAATTACCCCGCGAATGAGCGCCGCACAAGGTCTTTCCTTCGCAGACGTTCGGCAAGCGGGACGGCTCGGAAGCCATTCGCGCCGCGCGTTGCTCGAATCGGGCTAACACTCAGACGTCCAGCGGTCTTCGAGTCGAACGTGTGCTTCGTGGCTCGCTGGGCCAGGCTCGCGCATCGAGCCGCCCACCCCACGGAGTGGGTACGTTGGTGAGCCGAGAGGTGGGGTTGGCGGCTCGGTGCCGCCCCACGTTCGGGAAGAGTTGAGGTCCGGATTTCTGTCTGACGCGAACGATCGCTCGGAAGTTGTCGTGGGTGCTTCGGGAGAGTTACGTCTCATTATGGCGTAAACCGTCTCATTACGGCGTAAACCGTCTCATTACGGCGTAAACCGTCTCATTACGGCGCAAACCGTCTCATTACCAAGATGGCGGGGCAACGGGGCGGAACCACTCTCATGCCACACCTCAACCCGGTGCCGGTCGACCCGGCTGGCCCCGAAACGGGGCGACTGCTCGCTCGCACGTTCCGCAGAGCGCATTCTGAACACCCGGTCAACAGGTCGCGCGAGCCGGGTAGCATCGGGAGCGGCCCCGGCGTACAGTTGCGAGAGTGCCCGGCCCGTGCGGTCGGGCGACCCGAACCCGACGGTCCGGAGGAACGGATGCCCGGTGAGTGGTGGGAGCCGGCGGTGGCGAGCGAGCCGCCGCGGGTCAAGAAGCCCCGGCGGTGGGTGGACAAGTTCCGCGAGGCGGTCCGGGGCATGAAGCTCGGGGTCCGCGGGCACTCCAGCTTCTTCGTCCACTTCTTCTTCGCGGCCCTCGCGCTGGCGGCGGCGCTGGCGCTCGGGTGCGACCGGACCGAGTGGTGCCTCGTCGTCGGGTGCGTCGGGCTGGTGGTCACCGCCGAGCTGTTCAACAGCGCCCTCGAGACGCTGTTCCACGGGCTCGACGCCGAGACCAAGGACCGCATCCACGGGTGCCTCGACATCGCCGCCGGGGCCGTGCTGGCGGCCTCGCTCACGGCCGCGACCATCGGCACCGTCGTGTTCGGGCACCGGTTGCTGGTGATGCTGCACGTCTGGGAGGGCTGAGCGGCCGGATTTCTTCGGCCCGCCGGCGAATCCGCTCAAGTCCGCGTCCGGTGGCACGTTCCGGGCGGTATAATGGTGCCTAGCGGAACACATTTGTCGCTCGCCTGAGGCACACCCGTGACACCCCACCTTCTCCGAGCGGCCGCGCTCGGCGCGGCGCTCGTGGCCGCGTCGTTCGGCGCCGCGCAAGAGCCGCTCCCGCCCCTGCCGCCCCCCGACAAGCCCGCCGCCGAAGTCCCCGTCCCCGGGCCCGCCGGGGCCGACGAACCCCTGCCCGAGCCGCGCCCGGTGATCGAGCCCGAGCCCGGGGTGAAGGTGCTCGACAAGGGGCCGATTCACGAGGCGTTCGCTCAGCCGGGTGCGGAGGTCCGCGGCCCCGGCATGACCGCACCGAAGGCCCCGCCCGCACCGATCCCCGAGCTGCCGCCCGAGGCGAAGCCCGAGGGCGACCGGGTCCAGTGGGTTCCGGGCTACTGGCAGTGGGACGCCGACCGCACCGACTTCATCTGGGTCAGCGGGCTGTGGCGGAACGCGCCGCAGGGCCGCAGTTGGTCCGCGGGCCAGTGGAAGGAAGTCGGGGGCGTGTGGACGTACCTGCCCGGGTCGTGGCGGCCGGTGGACGTGGACAGTTGGCGGGTCGACCTGCCGAAGCCGCCCGCGTCGGTCGAGAACGGGCCGAACGGGCCGGCGCCCGATCCGGACGGGCTCTGGATTCCCGGCGCGTGGGTGTACCGCGACGAGAAGTACGTGTGGCGGCCCGGGTACTGGGCGGCCCCGAACGGTGACCGCATGTGGGTGCCCGGCCAGTACCTCGCGACCCCCCACGGTTACCAGTACGTGCCCGGGTACTGGGACTTCCCGCTCGAGGACCGCGGCATCCTGAACCCGTGCGTCACGTTCACGCAGCCGCTGTGGCAGACGCCCGGGTGGGCGTACCGCCCGCGGTACGCGATCGGCCTGGGGTACGGCGGCGGGTGGGGTAGCGGCGGGCTGTTCTCGTCGCTGTTCATCGGCCCGGGGTACAACAGCTTCTACTACGGCAACTACGGGTACGGCGGCTTCGGCGGCGGCGGGTTCGGCCTCGGCATCGGGTTCGGCTCGCCGTTCTGGGGGCTCGGCGGCTGGGGCGGGTACACCCCGTGGTTCGGCGGCGGCCGCGGGTTCTACAACCCGACGTGGAACCACTACTGCTACCTGAACCGCAACAACCCGAACTACCCGCGGAACATCGGCAACAACTACGTCTCCGGCGCGACCGGGGCGCGGCCCCCGGGTGGTCCAGGTGGACCGGGCGGCGGCGCGATCGGTGGCGGCCCGAGGGGCGGTCCCGGCGCGGTCGCCGGCGGACCCGGCCCGAAGGGCGGCCCGCCGCGGGGCGGGGTCGTCGGCCCGCAACCGACCGCGGTCGGCGGCGCGATGAACACGGCGGTGCGCTCGGCGGCCGCGGCCGCGGCCCGGCCGCCCCAGGCCGCCACGCCCGCGGCACGCCCCGTCGCCGCAGCGCCCCCGCTCGTGCAACCGGCCCAGCAGGTGGCGCGGTCGATCTCGACGGCGAACGCGACCCGGGCCGCGGCGAACCCGAACGCGGCCGCTGGTGGCGGCGCGGGCCGACCGGCGATCACGCAACCCGGCGGCGCGGCCGGTCGGCCGGCGATCACGCAACCCAGCGGCGGCGTCACGATCACCCCGAACCGCGGCCCCGGTCCGCAGGGGCCGGTCAACGCCTCGGCAGGGAACGTGGGCAACCCGGGCGCTGCCGGCGTCATCCCGCGGAACCCGGTGACAATCACGCCGGGCGGTGGCGGTTCGTCGCCGCGAGTCGCCGGCTCGTCACCGGTCCAGCCCGTGGCCCCGGCGATCCGCCCGTCGGCACCGGTCGGTCAACCGGCAGCACCGGTCAACCGCCCGATCACACCGGCCGCTCCGCCGGTGCGCTCGGCCCCCATCGCGCCGCCCGTGGCCCGGTCCGCACCGATCGCGCCGCCGGCCGTTCGTTCGGCTCCGATCGCGCCGCCGGCCGCACGGTCCGCGCCCCCGATCGGCGGGGGCGGTCGCCCGGCCGGCGGCATCGGTGGCGGCGGGGGTGGCCCGCGACCCGGAGGCGGCCCCGCCGGGGGCGGCGCTCCCCGGGGCGGTGGCGGGAAGCGCTAACCCCGTGAGAAACACAGAAGCCCACCCGTCAGGGTGGGCTTCGTTCATTTGCGCCGATCACTTCTTCGTATCGTCCAGCAGCTCTTTCGCGCTGCTGTCCCGCTTGTCTTCGAGCCACGCGACGTCGCCCGCGTCCGCGAACCGCTTCACCCCGACCTGCTTGATGGCGTCGTCGCCGACGACGTCGAGCTTCGTGTACCGCGGGTGGTGCGCGTCCTTGTACGGGTCGTTGCGGGCCGCGTTGTAGCAGCAGATCATCGCCCACCGCGGGTTGTCGCTCTTGTTCTGGTCGCTGCGGTGGAGCGTGTTGGGGTGGAAGAACAGCGTGTCGCCCGGCTCCATCGTCACGTGCACGAGCGGGAACCGCTCCGGCCGCTTGAGCATCTCCTCGACCCGCTCGCGGTCGGCCCCGGCCTGCTCGCCGGTGAGGACGTGGTTGATTCGCCCGCAGTGGTGCGAGTTCGCGATCACCTGCAGGCAGCCGTTCTCGACGGTGCAGCGGTCGACCGCGACGAACACCGACGTGAGCAGCGGTTCGAGCACGCCGTTCTGGTACCAGTAGCCGTAGTCCTGGTGCCACGCCCACGCGCCGCCGACCTTCGCGTCCTTGAGGATCATCTTCGAGTGGTAGTGGTACACCTCGCCGCCGAGCAGCTTTTCGCAGCTCCGCACCATCCGCTCGCACCGGGCGAACATGCCGTAGATGCCGTCGCCGGGGTGGTTCCAGAGCGACAGCCGCACGACGCCCCCTTCACCGTCCGCCCGGCCGAACGACCGCTTGTCGAGTTCGCTGTCCTCCTTGGCGGACCGCCGCAGGAGTTCGATCTCCTCGGCGTCGAAGAACCCGGGCGCGAGGACGTACCCGTCGGCGTGGTACCGGTGAGCGGCGGCGTCGGAGAGGATCGCGGACATGGGACAACTCCGAGTGACCTGGGGAGTGGATCGAGCACGAGGCAATGGCACGCGGACGACGCGGACGAAAGACAGGATCCAGAGGATCGGAGAAAACCCGTTCTTTGCATTGGATCGTATCTGATCGGTTTTCAATCCCGTCATTCTTCCGCGTCATCCGCGTGCCATTGCTTCGCGCCGTGACTCGATCGACGACGCGCACGACCCGGAAAGGGGATTCGATTCGAGTCCCGTTGCGGATACCATATCCCGAACCCCGCCCCTCCCACAACCACCCGCCACGCACATGCGAACCGCCGCGTTCTCCCTCCTGCTACTCGCCGTCGCACACACGGCCCCCGGGGCCGCACCAACGGCCGCACCCGACGCGCCCAAGGACGGCCCGGTCCCCACCAAAGACGCGGCCGCGAAGATGACCGTGCCGCCGGGGTTCAAGGTCACCCTGTTCGCGGGCGAGCCCGACATCGTGCAGCCCATCGCGTTCACGTTCGACGACCGCGGCCGCATGTGGGTCGTCGAGTGCCTCAGCTACCCCAAGTGGAGCAAGGACGGCAAGGGCTCCGACCGCGTCGTCATCCTCGAAGACACCGACGGCAACGGCACGTTCGACAAGAAGACCGTGTTCCTCGACAACGGCGTGAACCTGTCGGGCATCGAACTCGGCTTCGGCGGCGCGTGGCTGTGCTCGTCCCCGAACCTGCTGTTCGTGCCGATCCTCGACGGCGACAAGCCCGGCAAGCCGGAGGTCGCGCTCGACGGCTGGAACATGACCGACACGAAGCACAACATCTTCAACTCGCTCGGCTGGGGGCCGGACGGCTGGCTCTACGGGTGCAACGGCATCCAGGCGAAGGCGTGGGTCGGGCCGCCCGGCACGCCCAAGGAGAAGCGGCCGTACATGGACTGCGGCGTGTGGCGGTACCACCCGACGCGGAAGGTGTTCGAGCCGGTCGCGCACGGCACCACGAACCCGTTCGGCCTCGACTGGGACGAGAACGGCGAGATGTTCGTGACCAACTGCGTGATCGACCACCTGTTCCACTTCGTCCCCGGCGGGCACTACCAGCGGATGTACGGCCAGGACCCGAACCCGCACGCCTACGGCCTCATGAAGAGCTGCGTGGACTACAAGCACTGGGCCGGCGGCGACTGGACGAGTTCGCGGACCACCGGCCCCGGCGGCAAGCCCGAGCACAGCGACGCGGGCGGCGGCCACGCGCACAGCGGCTGCGCGATCTACCTCGGCGACAACTTCCCGCCCGAGTACCGCAACACGCTGTTCACCGCGAACATCCACGGCAACCGCCTGAACAACGACGGCCTGGAGCGCACCCCGAGCGGGATGAAGGGGGTCCGCCGCAAGGACTTCCTGTTCGCGAACGACTCGTGGTTCCGCGGCATCTGCGTGAAGTGCGGCCCGGACGGCGCGCTGTACGTGAGCGACTGGTGCGACACCGGCGAGTGCCACAACTACGACAAGGCCGACACGACCAACGGCCGCATCTACCGCGTCAGCTACGGCGACCCGAAACAATGGAAGGGCGACGTCTCGAAGCTCAGCGACGCCGAGTTGGTGAAACTGCAACTGTCGCCGAACGAATGGTTCGTGCGGAAGGCTCGGCGCGTACTCCAAGAGCGAGCCGCAGCCAAGAAGTTGGACCCAGATACACTCGCCTCACTTCGCGTTGCATTGAAAGACGGAAGTGCCCCTCGGAATCAGTTGCGAGCCTTGTGGAGCCTGCTCGCCCTGAGCGACCTCTCCCTCGCAGACCTCGCGCACCTCGTTCGGGCAAACGACGATTCGGTTCGAGCCTGGGCGGCAAGGGAACTGGTCGAAGCGGACCACTCTAAGGCGGAGCAGAAGGTGCTCGACGAGTGTGCCGCAGGGCTCAGTGAATCATTGAGGAGCCGGCCGTCGGCGTTCGTGGACCTGGCCATCGCGTCCGCGTTCCAACGGCACCGACCTCACTTAACGAGGATCGGCCAAGTCGACCGGCCGCACATGGCCTCGGTCGACTTGCTTTTGTCCGGGTTGCTGCGGCGCGTGCAACAAAACAGCGACCCGCAACTCGTGCAGATGACGTGGTATGCGGTCCTTTCGCACCTCGGCGACAGCATGCTCGCGGAGAACCCGGCGTCGTTCATCACACTCACGAACCACCCAACGATCCGCCGGAACGCGCTTCGCTATCACGTTTCGAAAGTCAGCCCCGTCTCCGAACCGCTCCTTGAACTGCTTTCCAGGGCCGAACCAGGGGTGCAACAGGACATCCTCGCGGTCATGAGAGAAACCCTTGCCGGGGTGAAGGCGGTGACGCCGCCGAAAAACTGGGCGAAGGTGTACGCCCGGGTTCGACAGCGATCGGCAACGAAAGATCTGCGACGCGACCTCGAAGCAGTGGCCGTTCTGCTAGGCGACGAGAGCGCCATCGAGAGGCTGACGATCGCCGCGACCGATTCTAACTGTTCTTTCCGCGACATCCTGTAGCTCATGCGGCGAGGTTGAGGATGCGTTCCG
>NZ_JBHYGG010000147.1:0-7434 GCF_051859125.1 Gemmata sp. | reverse complement strand
CGAGCGAGGGTTCACGTGAACCCTCGCTCGGCGCTCGGGCTCGGACCAATACGAATGCAACAGATTCGGTATGAGTTGTCACTCACGGAGTGAGCGACCTACCCTGCCGAGCCCCGGGGGTCAGCGCCGCGGGCGGCGGGCGGCGGTCTTGCGGCGGAACCGGATGCCGTCGGTGCCGTGGTACGTGGCGAGGACCGCGCCGGTCCCGGCGTACCACTCGAACAGGTCGGCGGTCACCGCCTCCTCGTCCGGCCACGGGTACGCGAACACCACGTCCAGGTCGTCCGGGTCGAGGCCGAGGTCCTCGTAGGCGTGGTCCCCGTCGGTGGTGAACCACGAGTACGTGCCGGCGGAGTACACCCGCTTCTCGGCCCCGCGGGGCACGAAGCTCCCGCACACGAACTCGACGGGCAACTCGAAGTCGTCGGCGAGGCGGCGGGCCTCGTCGACGAGGTCGGCCTCGATCTCGATGCCGCAGGCGTCGAAGTCGAGCATCGCGGCGAGGCACGCGACCACGCCGAGCCCGCTGCCCCACTCGCAGAACCGGCGGCCCCGGGCCTCGGTGCCGGCCGCCAGGTCGCGGAGGAACCGGTACGCCAGGGCGTAGTCGGACGCGACGAACCCCGGGACGCGGCAGTCCTCGTGGAACCGCTCGATCCGGCGGTCCGCTTCCGCGATAAATCGCACCACGTCTTGAGGGACCGGGGCCGGGCTGTGCGGCGGTTGAAAGTCGAGCAGGGGCATCGGGTTCTGAGTCGGGGGTGGTGCCGGGCGGCGGCGGCCGCGGCGTGCGATCCGGGCGATTCGTGCGGTCGGGCCGTAAGGAGGGGGCGTTCTTCCGTATAATACGCCGCTGAGACTCCGTTCGCCCCCTTAATTACAGTGGGTTCCGCGTGCCGCCATCCAAAGACTCCCAAGCACTGCCCGTCGAGCAGCGCCAGACCATCTTCCGCACCCTGGTCGAGATCCAGGACACGGGGATGGGGGTGGCCGCGGCCCGCACCGAGATCGCCAAGCGGTTCTCCGTGACCGACGCGCAGATCAAGGCGATCGAGCGGGAGGGTCTCGAGGAGCAGTGGCCGCCCCTCTGACCGGTGCCCGCGCGGGCCGCACGGCCCGCCCATTTCGCCCCGCCTCTCGTGCGGACAATCGAACACCCGTTGGCAACCGATTTTTTTCTCGGCCGGCGAGATTTTCCCCTCGACGGTCCCCGTTGCCATCGCCACACTGTACCCCCAACTGGCTCAACACCGGCCTCCCAATTCAATCGGGTATAACTTTGTCCAGCACCGCTACACCCCCCAATCCCACGGCGTCCGCTCCCGCCCCGGCCCCAACCCCTAACGAGTCCGAGACGGCGGCGTCGATCCTCCGAGACAACCGGATCCGGCTCGGCATGCAGCTCCAGACCCTCGGGGGCATCACGGTCCCGATGATCGGGGTCGCGGCCGCCGCGTACCTGACCTGGGGCTACGGGTTCGGCTGGCTCGACCTCGGCCTCCTCGTGACGATGTACCTGGTGTCGATGCTCGGCGTGACGGTCGGGTTCCACCGGCTGCTCACCCACCGCGGGTTCGAGACGACGAACACGATGCGGTTCGTGTGGGCCGTGTTCGGGTCGATGTCGGTCGAGGCCCCGGCCCTCCAGTGGGTCGCGATGCACCGCCGGCACCACCAGTACAGCGACGCCCCGGACGACCCCCACTCGCCGCACCACAGCGGCCCCGGCCTGGTCGGGTGGCTCAAGGGGTTCTTCCGGTCCCACGTCGGGTGGGCGTTCGAGCCGGACCCCGAGAACCTGCACCGGTACATCCCGGACCTGCTCAAGAGCCCGTCGCTGCGGTTCGCGAACAAGATGTTCGCCGTGTGGGTCGTGCTCGGGCTGCTCATCCCGGCGGTGGTCGGCGGCCTGGTGACCATGACCTGGTTCGGGGCGCTGACCGGGTTCATCTGGGGCGGCCTGGTCCGCGTGTTCCTCGGGCACCACGCGACCTGGAGCGTGAACTCGATCTGCCACATCTGGGGCAAGCGGCCGTACGAGAGCAACGACCTGAGCACGAACAACGCGCTGGTCGGCGTCGTCGCCCTGGGCGAGGGGTGGCACAACAACCACCACGCCTTCCCGACGTCCGCCCGGCACGGGCTCGAGTGGTGGCAGCTCGACCTGAGCTGGATCGTGATCCGCGGGATGCAGGCGGTCGGCCTCGCGTGGAAGGTGAAGCTGCCGTCGGCCAACGACCTCGCGACCCGCCGCCGCGACCCGAACACCCGGCCCCCGCTGCCCACGACGAGCGACGCCCCGATCCCGGACGCGTCGAACTGACCACGTGAAGACCCGCCCCGGCGAGCCGGGAGCGCGAGCGACCGGAGTTCACCGCAACTCCGGTCGCTCGCGCTCCCGGCTCGCCCCTTTGCCCCGCCCGCCAACTCCCGCCAAATTGCGTCGCCGCCGGGGTGGGCGGCTGCCTACACTACTAGTAAACGCCCCATCCGCTCGCCCCGGGACCGCACCAGCTCATGGCAGCCACGCAAACCGGCCCGCGCCACCCCAAGGGGCCGCCCGGCACCACCGCCGCCCAGCAGGCCGCTCCGTTCCTCGCGGCCCTCCTCGACTCGACCGTCGGCGCGAAGGTGCTCGTCGCGCTCACCGGCCTCGGGCTGGTCGGGTTCACCGTGTTCCACATGATCGGCAACCTGAAGGTGTTTCAGGGGCCGGACGCGATCAACGGCTACGCCTACTTCCTCAAGCACGACCTCGGCGCGCTGATCTGGGTCGCGCGGGCCGGGCTGCTCGGCATCTTCGTGCTGCACCTGGCCCTCGCCGTCCGCCTTTCCGTGCGGTCGCGGGCCGCCCGGCCGGTGCCGTACCAGTTCCCGGGTAGCGTCCAGGCGACCGCCGCGAGCCGCACCATGCTGTGGAGCGGGGCCGTGGTCGGGCTGTTCGTCCTGTTCCACCTCGCCCACTTCACGTTCGCCTGGGTGACGCCGGTGGAAGTCGCCCCGGGGCAGTTCAAGAACTACCTCGAACTGACCGACGCCCGGGGCCGGCACGACGTGTACAGCATGCTCGTCGCCGGGTTCACCACCCCGTGGCTCGTGGCCCTGTACGCGGTCTCGCAGGTGGTGCTGTTCGTCCACCTGCTGCACGGCGTCCAGAGCTCGTTCCAGACGCTCGGGCTGAAGAACCGGCGGTTCGCCCCGGTGATCCGGGCGCTCGGGTTCCTGGCGGCGCTCACGATCCTCGCCGGGAACCTCGCGATCGTGTTCGGCGTGATGCTCGGCGGGGCACCGCCGGTTTACAAGTGACGGGCGAGGCCCGCCGCACGAACCCAGATGTCGGGCCGGCCGTGCCGGCCGCCCCTGTCGCGACCCGCTCCGCCTCGGCCGGCACAGCCGGCCCTACGACCGAACCGCGGTGAGAACCATGAAGCTCGACTCGAAGGTGCCGTCCGGGCCGCTCGCCGAGAAGTGGACGGACTACAAGCAGCACCAGAAGCTCATCAACCCGGCGAACAAGTCCAAGTACACGGTCGTCGTCGTCGGGACCGGGCTGGCCGGGGCCAGCGCCGCCGCGTCGCTCGCCGAGCTCGGGTACAAGGTGCTGAGCTTCTGCTTCCAGGACTCGCCCCGGCGGGCGCACAGCATCGCCGCCCAGGGCGGGATCAACGCCGCCAAGAACTACCGGAACGACGGCGACTCGGTGTTCCGGCTCTTCTACGACACCATCAAGGGCGGCGACTTCCGGAGCCGCGAGGCGAACGTCCACCGGCTCGCCGAGGTGTCGGTCAACATCATCGACCAGTGCGTCGCGCAGGGCGTCCCGTTCGCCCGCGAGTACGGCGGGCTGCTCGACACCCGGTCGTTCGGCGGCGCCCAGCTCCAGCGCACGTTCTACTGCCGCGGGCAGACCGGCCAGCAGCTCCTCCTCGGCGCGTACCAGGCGCTGTCGCGGCAGATCGGCCTGGGCAACCTGAAGATGTTCCCGCGGTGCGAGATGCTCGACCTGGTGACCGTGGACGGCCGCGCCCGCGGGATCGTCACCCGGCACCTGGAGACGGGCAAGATTGAGTCGTTCACCGCCGACGCGGTCGTCCTCGCCACCGGCGGGTACGGCAACGTGTTCTTCCTGAGCACGAACGCGATCGGGTGCAACGTGTCGGCGACGTACCGGGCGCACAAGCGGGGCGCGTGCTTCGCCAACCCGTGCTACACCCAGATCCACCCGACGTGCATCCCGGTCACCGGGGACCACCAGTCGAAGCTCACCCTGATGAGCGAGTCGCTCCGCAACGACGGCCGGGTGTGGGCCCCGAAGAACAAGGCCGACCGCGACAAGCACCCGCGGGACATCCCCGAGGCCGACCGCGACTACTACCTGGAGCGCAAGTACCCGAGCTACGGGAACCTCGCGCCCCGCGACATCGCGAGCCGGGCCTCGAAGGAGGCGTGCGACGACGGCCGGGGCGTCGGGCCGGGGGGCCGCGGCGTGTACCTCGACTTCGCCGCCGCCATCGGCAAGCAGGGCGAGGCCCGGATCCGCGAGAAGTACGGCAACCTGTTCGAGATGTACGAGCGGATCACCGCCGAGAGCGGGTACGAGCGGCCGATGCGGATCTACCCGGCCGTCCACTACACGATGGGCGGGCTGTGGGTGGACTACGAGCTGATGTCGAACGTCCCCGGGCTGTTCGTCGTCGGCGAGGCGAACTTCTCGGACCACGGGGCCAACCGGCTCGGCGCGTCGGCCCTCATGCAGGGGCTCGCCGACGGGTACTTCGTGCTCCCGTACACGATCACCAACTGGCTCGCCGGCCAGAAGCCCGGCGTCACCCCGCTCGACCACGCCGACTTCAAGCGGACCGAGACCGAGGCGACGAACCAGATCAAGAAGCTGCTCTCCATCAAGGGGAAGAAGACCGCGAGCGAGTACCACCGCGAGCTGGGGCTCACGATGTGGGAGCAGGTCGGCATGGCCCGGTCCAAGCAGAGCCTGGAGAAGGCGGTCGCGAAGGTCCGCGAGCTGCGGGCCGAGTTCTGGACCAACGTGAACGTGACCGGGACCGACGCGGACCTGAACGTGGCCCTGGAGCGCGCGAACCGCGTCGCCGACTACCTGGAGTTCGGCGAACTCCTGGCGCTCGACGCACTGACCCGCGAGGAGAGCTGCGGGGGCCACTTCCGCACCGAGTACCAGACGCCGGACGGCGAGGCCAAGCGGAACGACGCGGACTTCTGCCACGTCGCCGCCTGGGAGTACGCCGGACCGGACAAGCCGCCGGTCCGCAACGTCGAACCGCTGGCGTACGAGAGCGTCCAGCTCGCCGAGCGCAGCTACAAGTAGGCCGCCTCTCGGGCTTCGAACCCTGAAGGGGTTCCATTCCCCAGCCCGGGGTCAGCGCAGCGCCACCCCGGGGAACGTAGACGTGTCCGGTGTGCGTGAGGTTCTCCGGGGCGCACCGCGATCGTGGTCCCCAGGGTGCGCCGCAGCGGCGACCCCGGGCTAGGGAATGGAACCCCTTCAGGGTTCAAAACCGGAGCCGGCCCCTTTTCGCTTGACACCGGTCCGCCACAAGTCGATCCTTATCTTCGATGAGCCCTCCCGTCGGTTCCTGCCTCGCGCTGCCCTCTTCCCGCCTCGAACCCCGCACGGGGAACCCGAAATGCTCGACCTCCGCACCGGCTCCGCACCCGACTGCTCCGGCGTCCCGCGGCGCACGTTCCTCCGCGTCGGCGGCCTCAGCGCCTTCGGGCTCGGCCTCCCGCAGTACCTCAAGGCGATGAGCGACGCCAAGACCGCGGCGGCCCCGAGGGCGAAGGCGAAGCGGTGCATCCTGATGTGGATGCAGGGCGGCCCGTCGCACATCGACACGTTCGACCCCAAGCCCGACGCGCCGGCCGAGGTCCGCGGCGACTTCGGCACCGTCGCCACCGCCCTGCCCGGCGTGCGGTTCTGCGACCCGCTGCCGATGCTCGCGAAGCAGGCCGACAAGCTCGCCATCATCCGCGGCCACGACCCCAAGAACGGGTCGCACGGCGTCGCCGACCACCTGATGATGACCGGGCACAAGTTCAACGCCGCGCTCCCGTTCCCGTGCTTCGGCTCGGTCGTCGCCAAGGAGCGCGGCTACGAACAGGGGATGCTCCCGTTCGTGCAACTCGGCAAGAGCATCGACCGCCGGTTCAACGGCGGCATCGCCGGGTTCCTCGGCGACGAGTTCAACCCGTTCGAGGTGCCCGACGACCCCAGCTCGCCGGCGTTCAAGGTCCGCGACCTGTCCCTCACCGGCGACGCCGAGCGCGTCCGCCTCGAGCGCCGCTACACGATGCTCGCCGACCTGGAGAACTACCAGCGGGCCGAGGAGTCGTCGGTCGAGAAGGCCCGCGACGAGTTCTACGAGAAGGCTCACGGCATCATCACCGGGCCGGCCGCGAAGCGCGCGTTCGACCTGGGCCAGGAGTCCGACAAGGTCCGCGACCGGTACGGCCGCAACTCGCTCGGCCAGGGGTGCCTGCTGGCCCGGCGGCTCGTCGAGAGCGGGGTGCAGTTCGTCACCGTCACCGACGGCGGGTGGGACACGCACACGAACAACTTCCGCAGCCTCAAGGACCGGCTCCTGCCGCGGGTGGACCGCGGGCTCTCGGCGCTGGTCGAGGACCTCGGCACCCGCGGGCTGCTCGACGACACGCTGGTCGTGTGGTTCGGCGACTTCGGCCGCACCCCGAAGGTGAACCCGACCGCCGGCCGCGACCACTGGAGCACCGCGGGCGTGGCGGTGATGGCCGGCGGCGGGCTGAAGGTCGGGCAGGTGGTCGGCGCGACCAACGCGCTGGCCGAGTACGTCACCGACAACCCGGTCGGCCCGCAGGACATCGCCGCCACGATCTACCACACGCTCGGCGTCCCGCTGCACACCTGGTACAAGGCGCAGGACGGCCGGCCGATCGAACTGTGCCCCGAGGGGAAGCCGGTGAAGCAACTCCTCTGATCGCCGCTCGCCGTGCCGCGAATCGCAAAAGGCAGACGGCAGTTGGACGTGTACCCGTTGCAACCGATGCGGCTGGGGTCTTGGTTCTGGCCCTCTCCCCTTGCGGGAGAGGGTGGCCGCGCTTCGCGGCCGGGTGAGGGGTGAACCTTCCGAGAGGTTACGGCTCCACCCCTCACCCGCTCGCAGAGCCTCGCTGCCCTCTCCCGCAAGGGGAGAGGGCGAAACCGGAAGCACCCCGCCCCTTTCGAGCAACGGGGGTCAACCCCGGTGGTGCCACGAATCGCAGAAGGCCCGCCGGATTGCTCCGGCGGGCCTTCGCGTTTGTCGGTCGGGTCGGCGTCTACTTCTGAACCTGGGCCGCGGAGGGCTCACGGCACCGCCGGCCCGGGGGCACCGGTGCCGGGCACGGAACCACGACCCGCGGGGTTGACCCAGACCGTGCCCGGCA